>JBGTNC010000143.1:0-2810 GCA_041743265.1 Alphaproteobacteria bacterium
AAACCGCGTCTTCTCCCGATTCAAGGCGGGAGATGGTGGCTTGCCGGACACCGATTTTCTTCCCAAGCTGTCCTTGGGTTAGGGATTGCTTGCGCCGCTCGCGTCGGAGAACGGCGGCGGTTTGTTTAACGGTTCTTGCGATATGTTCCATGACGAGTCTCCTCTCTATAAATATACGACAAAGCGTATATTTAATCAATATACGATATTTCGTATATTTTGTGTTTATACGATAAAGCGTATAAACATTCACCGCATAATTTGCGGTGAATAAGGGGGCTATTCGCCGCATTCTACGGCCTTCAGGTTTGATATTTCACGCCGCAAGACTACGGCCTTCAGGTTTTTACTTACCCAAAACCTGAAAGCTTGACTTACACGGTTACTTGCACGTATAAGTATGGAAATGTATTTCGTGGTGAAATATCAGATAGTTACGAAGCTCTAGGCTGCGCTCATAACCTGAAGGCCGCAGGTTCAAATCCTGCCCCCGCAACCAACTTTTAAAAAGCCTCGCCGATTTTTTCGGCGGGGATTTTTTCTTTTGTCGTGCTCTTTTAGGCGGCATATTTAAAGGCGAAAAGGCCGTAGAAGACAGCCAGCATCACGGCGATCAGGATGATAGTGACGAGCTTGAATTCATTGCGTGACTGAAAAAAATCGGTATGGAGCAGGCAGGGGCTGTCGGGGTCTGTGTTGATAAGGCTTTTTTTGCGTGTGCTGAGCTGGTCGAAAATGGCAAAGAAAATAAAAACAATCGCGCCCGCCATAATGAAGGCCATCATATCTGGCCAG
Organism: Alphaproteobacteria bacterium; assembly: GCA_041743265.1. Lineage (GTDB taxonomy): Bacteria > Pseudomonadota > Alphaproteobacteria > Micavibrionales > UBA2020 > UBA2020. Next base: position 796 of record JBGTNC010000143.1, read on the forward strand.
AGCCCCTGCGGACGGTGGCTGAGGATGCCGAAAAAGGTGACGCCGCCGATGAGGCAGAGCAGGACAATTTCGCTCAACATAATGTCCTTTGTTTTAGACAGGATCAGGTTGTCGAGATCGTGGAACAGGCGGCGGCTTTCATCCGGTAACTTTGCATCTACGCGCAACTGGCACACGGCGCGGTAGGCCTTGCCAATGGCAATTCTGTCTGCTGTATGCAGGATGCTTTGGATATGCTGCGTTAGCTGTTCGATTGTTTTTTCTATACTCTTTCCTGTTTGGTTTTTTAATCCTTCGATGCCGTAGGCAATATCAAGGATTAGTGCTTCTTCGTGTTTTCCACGCTCTAGCACGCGGTCCCATGCGAAAGCGATCAGGATGGCATAAAAGACAGCCGAGACAGAAATGGCATCATAAAAGCTGTTCATTTCGGTCGGGGTTGTCAGGTAACAGTAAATGCCGCCCAGCAAGAGCGTGAGAATGCTGGCTGTATAGGCAAAGCCATCTTCGGCGCGTACCGTTACCAAAAGATTTGCGGAAATAATGCAAAGCCCGCCGATGACAGCGAAATCTGTCAACCCGTCATACCCCAGTAGAACAAGCCAGAGGACAGAGAGTATGGGGGCCAGAAAATCCGGTACAGGAATAACCGGGTCTGGATTCTTTAAAAGGCTTATTACGTAAGACACGCTGCCCAGTAAATGCACCGCGATGCCTGTGGCAGCGGCCAGTAAAAATCCGTTTATATCCATGCCAGATTGCATGGCTGTATGGTCTTGCAGGGCCACCATCATCAATACAAAAACGGGCAGAGCGGCCAAGCGCGTGATGCCGGTGCTGAGATATGTAGCAAGCAGAAGGTCATCGTTGTGCTGCTGACGCAGGGCTTTTGTCACGCGCCTGCGTAGTACAGTGCTGATGGCAACGCCGATACTGCCGATGGCCGCAAGCGCATAGCCTTGCAATTTGACAGGATCGATATGCTGCAAGATATGGATGTCTAGCGCCAGCAAAGCATCGCGGTTGCCCGCAGCGATCACAAAAATGCCACCCAGAACAGCCAAAAGACCGAAAACATAATCGGCGATCCGTACGTTATTCCAACCTTTCGGGATTAAAGCCGGCGCAAGCCAAAGTGCAATAATTGGCCATGTTTCATAGATCATCGTCGCGCCGATTTTGGAGGTTTGCAAAAGGGCGAACAAAAAACAGGTATGGTTGATTGCAGAAGAAAGTCCCGTTGCAACAACGGTTCCCCATGTGCGCGTATCGAAACTGAAGAGAGCGGGTAGTTTTTTCGCGGTGATATAGGCTTTGCCGTGCAGGAGCTTGCCATAGCTCAATGCAAAAGCCGCACAACATCCGTGTGCCGCCAGTAAGAAGAAAATTGGGTTGGTGTGTTGCAAGCCGATAGAGGCAAGCAATGGATACAGACTGAACAGAATGACCGATAAAAACAGTAAAGAGATTGAGGTCATAAAAGGCCTCCGACGAAAAAAATGATCAACAGCTAGAAAAGCTGTCAGTCCATTCTAGGGCCATAAAGTTTAATAAACGATTATAATGGCGGACGATTTACGCTATGTTTGCCGGATTTTCTTGTCATATTTACTGCGGTGGTTTATTTGCAGCATTTTTGATCAAGTTGTATGGGTGGGCATGCCACAGTGCCGTAGGAGCAAAACACACAACAATCACCTTGTTGCGGTTTTAAAACGTCACCACACCCTTTGCAGTCATAGAAATATTGGCAAGAGTCTGTGGACATTTCTTCTGTTTCCGCGTGCTTACACTTAGGGCATGTAAGTGTGGAATGGGTTTCAAATTTATTCTTCATTGTCGTGCTTTCAAACGATCAAGGCTCAGGCTTTCTTGTTTGCTTGGCTGTAAGGTTCTGCGAAATGAAGTTTTACGTCAGCAGGGTCTGTAACATAAGTATGGCTTATATTCCCTATAAAATACACAAGTTTCACTTTGGCATCATCAGGCACGTTCAGTGGGCGGCGTTTTCGCGC
>JBGTNC010000144.1:0-2782 GCA_041743265.1 Alphaproteobacteria bacterium
TGCGGCAGCGTCAGGTTTTCAAGCGCTGTAAAATCAGACAGCAGATGATGGAATTGATAAACAAAGCCGATTTGTGTGCGGCGAAGCCCCGTGCGCGTGGCATCAGATGCATGGCTGACTTTGTTGTGATTGATAATCACGGTGCCGCTTGTGGGTTCTTCCAACAGCCCTGCAATTTGCAGTAAAGTAGTTTTGCCGCAGCCGCTGGGCCCCAGCAGCGCCACAATTTCGCCACGGCGGATCGCCACATTGACGCCACGCAGAATTTCCAGCGTTTCACCGCCTTGTTTGAAATTGCGGGTGACGTTTTGTAGTTCCAGCACGTTTTCGGATTGAGCAATACTATTCACGGCGCAGGCCCTCCACCGGATCAAGGCGTGCAGCACGCCATGCCGGATAAATTGTAGCAGCAAAAGACAGCACCAATGCCATCAGCACCGTCAGCAAGACATCATGTGTATCCAGACGGGCTGGCAGTTTGGACAGGAAGTAAATTTCTGCGGCAAACAGCTCCGTATTCGTCAGTGATTCCAGCCATTCGCGGATTGTTTCGATATTAAGCGCAAAGACCACGCCCAATGCCGCCCCCGCAAACGTCCCCACCACGCCAATTGTGGCGCCGGTATAGAAAAAGATGCGGACAATCATGCCGCGCGTAGCCCCCATGGTGCGCAAAATAGCAATATCGCGTCCCTTGTCCTTGACCAGCATAATCAGGCTGGAAATGATATTGAAGGCAGCGACCAGAATAATCAGCGTCAGGATTAGGAACATCACGTTCCTCTCCACCTGTAGCGCATTATAAAAACTGGCGTTATTGTCTTGCCAGTCCGAGATCATATATTCGCCCTGTAATTCGTTTGCCAATGCGGCACGGACAATATTAACCTTCGCAGGGTCCGGCGTTACAATTTCGAGAGAGCCAACGCTATCGCCTACATCAAAAAACAGCTGCGCCATCTCCAGCGACATAAAAACAAAGCTGCTATTATATTCATACATACCCACATCGAAAACAGAACCGACAATAAAGGCACGGGAAATCGGCATAGAACCGAAAGGCGTTGTTCTACTGCGCGACGAGATAATGAATATTTTATCACCGGGCGACAGGCGAAAACGCTCTGCCATGGCAGAGCCAATCGCCACATATTCACCGCCGAAAGATTGCTCTCCACCCAGCTTGTCGATGACAGACGTAGACAAAATTGGTCGTTTCGCAAAATCTTCGGGTCTCAGGCCACGAATGACAACACCAGCTGCGGCATCGCCAATCTTCAGCATCCCCTGCCCTTCAACCGAGGGCGTGACCTGCACAACGCCTTGTACATTTTTCAGACGTTCCATCAACGGGTCATAGGTCGCAATCGGGCCGATGCGGCTATAGATGCTGATGTGCCCATTCAGGCCCAGAATACGGCCAATCAATTCGGCACGGAAACCGTTCATAACGGACATCACGATGATTAGCGTAGCAACGCCCAGCAAAATCCCCAGAAAAGAAAATCCGGCGATGACCGAGATGAACCCTTCTTTGCGTTTAGAGCGTAAATAGCGCCCCGCCACCATGCGTTCGAAAGAAAAAGACATCAGGCTCTCATTTCTGCCGGTACGGTTATTTCCATACGGCAATGCGGTATATTGTTTTCAAGGAACATGTCACCTGTCACGCGCCAGCCGTTTTGTGCATAAAAGCGCATCGCGGTTTCGCGGGCATGACAAAAAAGATTTTCAGTACCCCAGCCGCCAACAACGGCATAGGCGGCTTGTAACATCAAACCACCAAGGCCTCGGCCCTGCTGCGTTTCATCTACGGCGACTTGGCGCATTTTAACGCTGCCATCGGCTTTTTTTTGCAAAATGAGACAGGCCAGAATTTTACCCGTTTCATCAAAACCGCCCAGCAGATAATCTTCTTTATCCTGCGCCATTTCTTCCGCCGTCACGTGCAAGCCCAGCGGCTTTCGCAAGATCGCCTCCCGCAAAGCCAGCATGGCCTGATAATCGGCGCTGCCGCATGTAATATGGCGAAAATCCACAGTTTAATAAGCCTTTGCAATAATAGCTTTTTGACCGTCATCCGCAAATGGCAGGCAGCGTGTGGTAATGGCGTATTCTTTTTGCAGGCTTGCGTATTCTTCTGAATCTTTGATCAAGCTGTAATCTAGACGTAAACCGCCAGTTTTATCCGCCGCAAAATATTCACGTACTTCTGCCAGAGAAGATACATCGTGAATTTGACTGTTCAGGCGCGCGCGTGCCTTTTCCAGCATATCCGTGTGCATTTTTTCGAGCGCGTCTTGCACTGCCGACACAACATCATCTGCAGAGATTTTCACCTTACCATCTTTGCCAATATCGCGGCGTGTCATCGTCAACTGGCCTTCGGCCATTTCACGGGCGCCGACTTCAATGCGCAGCGGCACGCCTTTTTTGATTGCGGCCCACATTTTGTCGGAGCTTCTAGCATCAGATTTATCCACCTGCACAGAAACGCCTGCAGCCACGAGTTCTTTTTTCACCTTGTCGCAGAATTCCAGCACCGCTGCATCTTCTGCGGCGTCTTTCAAGAACGGCAGAACAATTACCTGATAGGGAGCCACTTTTGGCGGCATAATCATACCGTCATCATCGCCATGCACCATGATGGCGCCACCGATGGTGCGCGTGGTGAATCCCCATGATGTGGTCCAAGCCAGTTTTTGCGTGCCGTCTTTATCCAGATATTTAATATCGCAAGATTTTGCAAACGTCTGGCCTAGGTTGTGCGATGTGCAGCCCT
>JBGTNC010000145.1:0-7787 GCA_041743265.1 Alphaproteobacteria bacterium
GGTAGCGCGGCAATGTGGCCCGCGCCCAAAGAAACACGAACAGAATGAAACAGACCTTGGCCACAAACCAGATAAAGCCCGGAATAAACGCCAGTGCTTCAATCTCGAACGGTGGCAACCAGCCGCCCATGAACAAGATGGTCGCCATGGCGGCCATCAAAATCATGTTCATATACTCGCCCAAGAAAAACAGGGCGAATGTCATGGATGAATATTCCACGTTATAACCGCCCACCAGCTCTGACTCACCTTCCGGCAAGTCAAACGGGGCACGGTTGGTTTCCGCCAGCGCGGAAATCACAAACACGACAAACATGGGAAACAGCAACAGGTCGACCCAGAACGGACGCTCCACCGTGACAATTTCTGTCAGGTTCAAAGAACCCGTTGTCAGCAAAACGCAGACCAGCACAAGGCCGATAGACACTTCGTAAGACACCATCTGCGCGGCAGAACGCAAGCCGCCCAAAAATGCATAACGGGAGTTAGATGCCCAACCCGCCATCAAAATGCCGTACACACCCAAGGATGAAATAGCGAACAGATACAAAATGCCGACATTTACATCGGCCAGTACCCAGCCCTGATTGACCGGAATAACCGCCCAAGCCACAAGGCTCAGCATAAACGTCAGCATCGGCGCCATGACGAAAATCACACGGTTGGCACCGCTTGGGATAATCGTTTCTTTGCCCAGCAGTTTCAAACCATCGGCCAGCGGTTGCAACAGGCCAAACGGGCCCACCATCATGGGGCCTTGGCGGCGCTGCATGGCGGCTAGAACTTTACGTTCCGCATAGGTCAGATAGGCCATACAAATAATCAGCGGCACGATGATAATCAGAATGTGAAGCACAATCTGCACCACTGGCATGATGTAGGTCATCATAAAATCGGATTGCAAAAACTCAATCATGGGTGCCCGTCTTCGCTTTCTGACCGTTGTTCAAAAACGCATCTTTGCATGCCGCCATTGTTTTGGAAGCACGGGTGACGCTGTCGGTCTGATAAAAATTCTCGATCGCCACAGCAAAGGGTGCCTTCTCAGCTTTACCGTCTTTGCCGAATTTTTCCCATTTCGCCGCCGCCGGTGTATCGGGCGTGGCAAAAGCCGAGTTCATTTCGGCCAGACGCGCACGCATGGCGGTCAGGTCGTTGTAAGCCAGTGGCTTGGACAGAACATCCGACAACGCCCGCAGGATTTTCCAGTCTTCGCGGGCATCACCCGGCGGGAAAATGGCCTGACGCGCTGTTTGCACACGGCCTTCCATGTTGACGTAGGTCGCGTTCTTTTCGGTATAGGCAGCACCCGGCAAAATCACATCGGCGCGTGCCGCTGCTTTATCACCATGGTGGCCTTGGTAAATAACAAATGTGTCATTGCCAATTTGGCTCACCGGCACATCATCCGCATCCAAGAGATACAGCACAGAGGCCGAAAGCATTTTAGAAAGATCGCCACCTGTGAAGCCCAGCATCAAACCATTCACAACACCGGTTGCGGTGTGTAGCAAGTTAAAGCCGTTCCAATCATCGCGGACCATATTGTATTTCTCGGCAACCTGACGCGCCAGTGCTTGCACTGCCAGACCATCCGCGCGTTGCAGCGCGCCCATACCCAGAATAATCATCGGGTTTTTGGCATTTTTCAGTACATCGGCGAAAGCGCCCTTACCTTCCGCAAGCTCTGCCAAAGTTTCAGGCCCTGCGCCCAGATATTTTGTCGGGTAGTTCAAATCCACCTGCTGGCCAATCACGCCCACTTTGATGCGGTTGGCAAGCCATGTTTTGCGGATACGCGCATTGACCAGTGCGGCCTCGGTACGCGGGTTGGCACCCACGATCAAAATCGCATCGGCATCTTCAATACCGGCAATGGTTGTATTGAACAACCAGCCAGCAGGTGCTGCGGTATCAAACTGCGCACCATCGGTGCGGCATTCAAAAGCATTGGCGCCCAAAGACGTCATCAGGTCTTTCAACGCGGCAATCGATTCACAATCTGCGGTCGGGCCACTGATGGCGGCCATTTTTCCGCCGTTCAAACCGGCCATGCGGTCTGCAATCGCGTTAAAAGCATCCTGCCAGCCCACAGCCGTCAGTTTACCGTTGATGCGGATATAGGGTGTATCCAGACGGTTTGTTTTCAAACCATCCCATGAGAAGCGGACTTTATCGTTGATCCATTCTTCGTTCACGCCTTCGTGCAAACGCGGTTGGATGCGCATGACTGCCCCGCCCCGTGTGTCGATGCGGATATTGGAGCCGACGGCGTCAAATACATCAAGACTGTCCACCTTGCGCAATTCCCACGGACGGGCTGTATAGGCATAGGGTTTGGACGTCAAAGCACCGACGGGGCAAACGTCAATCAGGTTGCCCGACAGCTCCGATGTCACCATCTGTGCAACATAGGTACCGATTTCAAGATGTTCGCCACGGTTCAATACGCCAATTTCATCCACGCCTGCAATTTCATCGCCAAAGCGCACGCAGCGTGTGCAGTGGATGCAACGTGTCATGACGGTTTTCACCAGCGGGCCGAGGTCTTTGTCTTTCACGGCGCGCTTTTCTTCGCGGTAGCGTGAACGGTCAAAGCCATAAGCCACGGCTTGATCCTGCAAATCACACTCCCCGCCCTGATCGCAAATCGGGCAATCCAGCGGGTGGTTGACGAGCAGCATTTCCATCACGCCCTTGCGTGCTTTTTGCACCATGGGCGTATTGGTGAAAACCTTCATATCTTCGGCGCAAGGCATGGCACAGCTGGCCACGGGCTTAGGCGCTTTTTCAACTTCTACCAGACACATACGACAATTGGCCGGCACAGACAATTTGTCGTGATAGCAAAAGCGCGGGATTTCAATCCCCAGCTGCTCTGCCGCCTGAATGATCGAAGTACCCGGCTCTACCGTTACTTCCATGCCATCGATTGTGAGTTTAGGCATTCATATTCTCCTTACGCCACCAGACGCTTACGGTATTCGAGGATGCGTTTTTCCATTTCGGGGCGGAAATGTTTGACCAACCCCTGAATGGGCCAGGCGGAAGCATCGCCGTGCGCGCAAATGGTATGGCCTTCAATTTCGGAACCGATATCGAGCAGCATATCAATCTCTTCGATATTCGCCTCCCCCTTCACCATGCGTTGCATGATGCGGTACATCCAGCCCGTGCCTTCGCGGCAGGGCGTGCACTGGCCACAGCTTTCGTGCCAGTAAAACCGCGCCAGACGCGCAATGGCGTAAATCACATCGGTCGATTTATCCATGACAATCACACCCGCTGTGCCAAGGCCAGACCATGCCCCGCGCAGCGCGTCAAAATCCATGGTGATGTCTTCGCACACATCTTTGGGCAGCATACGTGTGGAAGAACCACCCGGAATGATCGCCAGCAAATTATCCCACCCGCCGCGCACGCCACCAGCATGGCGTTCGATCAAATCTTTCAACGGCACGCCCAGTGCTTCTTCGACGTTGCACGGGTTATTTACATGACCCGAAATGCAGAACACTTTCGTGCCCCGGTTTTTCTCAGGGCCGATGGAAGCAAACCATTCACCGCCACGGCGCAGAATTTCCGGCACCACGGCAATGGTTTCAATGTTGTTGACGGTTGTCGGGCAAGCATAAAGCCCCGCGCCCGCCGGAAATGGCGGCTTGTTGCGCGGCATCCCTTTTTTACCTTCCAGCGAATTCAGCAAAGCTGTTTCTTCGCCGCAGATATAAGCTCCTGCGCCACGGTGCAGATACAAATCAAAATCCCAACCGGAACCACAAGCGTTTTTACCGATCAGCCCTGCTTCATAAGCCTCATCAATCGCCTTTTGCATGGCGATGGCTTCGTGATAAAACTCGCCACGGATATAAATGTAGCAAGCATGGGCGCGCATGGCGTAGCTGGCCAGCAGTGCACCTTCGACAATTTTATGCGGCTCATGGCGGATAATATCGCGGTCTTTGCACGTACCCGGCTCTGATTCATCCGCATTGATGACCAGATAGCTCGGGCGACCGTCTTTGGATTCTTTGGGCATGAAAGACCATTTCATACCCGTCGGGAAACCCGCACCGCCGCGACCACGCAGCTCGGATTTCTTCACTTCGTCAATCACCCAGTCATGCCCTTTGGCGATCAGGTCTTTTGTGCCACTCCAGTCACCACGTGCTTGCGCAGATTTCAAATCCGCGCTTTGCCAGCCGTAAAGGTTGGTGAAGATTCTGTCTTTATCCTGCAACATTACTTCTTCCCCTTCTTGGCATCATCGCCTGTGGCCAGTTTCACGCCAGACTGTTTGGCTTGATCCACCAATGTCGTCGTGCCGGCCGTGCTCATAGATGTTGTGCGGCCTGTTTGTGTGCCGTGTGCAGGCATTTTACCGGCTTTGATATTTTCCAGCACCTGCACGATGTTATCGGCGTTCAGGTCTTCGTAATATTCATCGCCATTACGCTGCAAAACGGGGGCATTCACGCATGCGCCCAGACATTCAACATCTGTCATGGTGAACATGCCGTCTTCTGTTGTCTCGCCCAGTTTAATGCCCAGATGTTTTTCGCAAGCCTTGACCACATCGGCAGAACCCGCCAACCAGCAAGGCGTTGTTGTGCAAAATTGCAGGTGGTGTTTGCCACGGGGTTCCAGATTGTACATCGTGTAAAATGTCGCCACTTCAAAAACCTTGATGCGTGGCACTTCCAGAATACGCGCAATTTCTTCCATCGCCGCTTCCGGGATCCAGTTATCATTCTGGCGCTGTGCCAGTTCCAACAACGGCATAATGCCGCTTTGCTGGCGGCCTTTGGGATACTTCGCAAGAACTTGCTCAATCGTCTTCATATTCTCGGCAGAGAATTTGAATTCTTTCGGCTGTTCAAACGGTTTTTTTGATACGGATGCGGACATTTCCTGTGACCTCTTATCTGTCAATCTCGCCGAAAACAACATCCAGCGAGCCGATGATCGATACGGCATCTGCCAGCATGTGGCCTTTCGACATAAAATCCATGCCCTGCATATGCGCAAAACCCGGGGCGCGGATATGGCAGCGGTATGGTTTGTTGCTGCCATCCGACACCAGATAGACGCCGAATTCACCCTTGGGCGCTTCGACCGCCGTATAGGTTTCGCCAGCTGGCACGTGATAGCCTTCGGTATAAAGTTTAAAGTGGTGGATCAGCGCTTCCATCGAGTTTTTCATGTCGGCGCGTTTGGGCGGGGTGATTTTGTGGTCATCGACCATCACTTCGCCTTTGGGCATTTGCTCGATCGCCTGTTTCATGATTTTCGCAGATTGGCGCATTTCTTCAACGCGCACCAGATAACGGGCGTAGCAATCCCCCGTGGTCCCTGTCGGAATATCAAAATCCATTTCGGCATAAACATCATAGGGCTGCGATTTGCGCAGATCCCACGGCACGCCGGAAGCACGCAGCATCGGGCCCGTGAAGCCCCAATCCAGTGCTTCGCGTTTGGACACGATACCGATATCAACAGTACGCTGTTTGAAAATACGGTTTTCCGTCAGCAATGTTTCCATGTCGTTGACGAATTCAATCACGCTATCAGCATAGGCGTACATATCTTCGGCCAAGCCCGGCGGCAGGTCTTGATGTACCCCGCCCGGGCGGAAATAGTTTGCGTGCAAACGCGCGCCGCATACACGCTCGTAAAATTCCATGCCGATTTCACGCTCTTCAAAGCCCCACAGCGCGGGTGTCAGCGCGCCCACATCAAGCGCGTAGGTCGTCAGGTTCAGAATATGGTTCAAAATGCGCGTCAGTTCTGCAAAGGCCACGCGGATATATTGCGCACGCGGCGGCGCTTTGATTTTTAAAAGTTTTTCAACCGCCAAAGCAAAACCATGTTCCTGATTCATCGGCGCGACATAGTCGAGACGGTCAAAATACGGAATGGCCTGCAAGTATGTTTTATACTCGATCAGTTTTTCGGTACCGCGATGCAAAAGCCCGATATGCGGATCTGCACGGGTGACGACTTCGCCATCCATTTCAAGGATCAGGCGCAAAACGCCGTGCGCGGCCGGGTGTTGCGGGCCGAAGTTGATGGTATAGGGACGAATTTTCGTCTGCTCTGCCGTGCCCATGCTATCGGTCATGCTTGTTTCTCCTCGAACGGCTTGAGATCGGCGCCGGTTTTCGGCTTCACGGCTTTTTCGTCGCCGGGCAATTGCATGTCTGTCATGCCTTCCCATGGGGAGACGAAATCGAAGTTGCGGAATTCCTGCGTCAGTTTGACGGGCTCGTATACAACGCGCTTTTGTGTTTCGTCATAGCGCAGCTCGACAAAGCCCGTCAGCGGGAAGTCTTTGCGCAACGGATGACCTTCGAAACCATAGTCCGTCAGAATACGGCGCAAATCCGGATGATCGTTAAAGCGAATGCCGTACATATCCCAGGCTTCGCGTTCAAACCAGTTGGCGGCGCTGTAAATCCCTGTCACGGAATCCACCGGCGTTTCCGCATCGGTTGAAATTTTCACGCGCAGGCGGAAGTTGTGTTTCAGGCTCAGCAGGTTATAGACCACTTCGAAGCGTTCATCCCGTTCCGGATAATCCACGCCGCACAAATCCACCATCTGGCGGAAATCGCAATTGGCATCATTGACCAAAAAGGTCAGGAAACGGATCAGGCTTTCGCGGCGCACCACAAAAATCAGCTCCCCCAGCACCATTTCACGGCGCAGGATCGCAGGCTGCATGGCAGCTTCGATGTAATCACCCAGAGCTTCGACGTTTTCAACGGACATGGATTACCTCAAGCCTTTCATCGCACAAATTTCTCATCGCCCAAATTCTCATCGCACGAGGCGCGTATCTTCGCGCTGAATTTTTTTCTGCAATTGCAAAATGCCGTAAACCAGTGCCTCTGCTGTTGGCGGGCAGCCGGGCACGTAAATATCAACGGGCACGATGCGGTCACAGCCGCGCACAACGGAATAGGAATAGTGGTAATAGCCCCCACCGTTCGCACAAGAGCCCATGGAAATCACCCAGCGCGGTTCTGCCATCTGGTCATAGACCTTGCGCAGCGCTGGCGCCATTTTGTTGGTCAGCGTACCAGCAACAATCATCACATCCGACTGGCGCGGGCTTGGGCGTGGAATAACGCCGAAACGGTCAAGGTCATAGCGGCTCATGTAGCTATGGATCATCTCCACCGCGCAACACGCCAAACCAAAGGTCATCGGCCAGAGAGAGCCTGTACGTGCCCAATCCAGCAGGTTATCCACTTGCGATACGATAAAGCCTTTGTTCTGCAACTCGTCTGTTGCAGCTTTGATAATCGTATCCTGCGCGGCACCCGGCGGGATGGGTTTCATGACATCATTCATCCAGATTACTCCCAGTCGAGCGCGCCTTTGCGCCACTCGTAAATAAAACCAATCGTCAGCACACTCAGAAACGCCATCATCGACCAGAAGCCATACAGGCCAATGTCGCCGAGCGTAATCGCCCAGGGAAACAGAAAGGCAATTTCAAGATCGAAAATAATGAACAGGATCGACACCAGATAAAAACGCACATCGAATTTACTGCGCGCATCACTGAACGGTTCGAAGCCACATTCATAGGGAGATACTTTTTCTGCATCCGGTTTTTGTTTCGCAACAAGAAACGATGCAACCACCATCATGACAGCCAGTCCCGTTGCAATTGCAAGGAACACCACAATCGGAAGGTATTCGGTCATTATTTCGGCAGCCAACATTGCGCAGACTTCCTTCGAGAAATTCTTGAACAAGAGCGATATGAACCTCCCAGC
>JBGTNC010000146.1:0-1708 GCA_041743265.1 Alphaproteobacteria bacterium
TCTTCCGCTTGCACAATCACATCGTTCCAAAGGGCCGCCTCTTCATAGCTTTCCAGTTTGGGCAGATAGTAATAAGGGCCGGATTTTTTTGCTTTCAAACTTTGTGCGCTGTGAAAGAGATATAGGCCAAAATCAAAGAAAGAAGCTGCAACAGGATGACCCGACAAAACCAGATGCTTTTCTTCCATGTGCAACCCGCGTGGGCGTACCAGCAATACCGCCGTCTCTTTATTCAGCTGATACTCTTTTCCGCGCGCAGCATCGGTAAAGCTGATTGTACCTGCATTGGCATCGCGCATGTTGATCTGGCCGCTGATCTGGTTTGCCCATGTCGGTGTGTTTGAATCCTCAAAATCAGCCATAAATGCACTGGCACCAGAATTCAGCGCGTTGATCACCATTTTACGATCAACCGGCCCTGTGATTTCCACACGGCGGTCTTGCAATTCTGCGGGTATTGGGCGCACTTGCCATTCGGCATCGCGAATATTTTTTGTCTCCGCCAGAAAATCCGGCCGCCAGCCTGTATCCAGTTTTTGCTGCAACGTTTTACGCTTGTCCATCAAGCTGCGGCGGCGCGCACCAAAGGATTTTTCCAGACCGACCACAAATTCCAGCGCCTCTGGCGTTAGAATATCGGCCTGTCCTTCGACGGTGGGGGCTTCGATGCGCAAGTCCTGAAGAATGTCAGACATTTTTTTCTCACTGGCTGTTTTTCATGGTGTATTACTCTATCATGCCCAAACCAGCATGGGTACCACCCAGAAACGCACCCCTCCGATTTTACGAAAGACAAGAGTATGACCACGCTAGGCTTTATCCGCGAACATTTCCGCTTTCTGGCCTTTGGTTTTGTGCTCACGTTTATTTGCAATCTGGGGCAAACATTTTTTATCGGGTTTTATAACGATTCCATCCGCACCGCCTTCAACCTGACCAATGGCGATTTCGGTGCCATTTATGGTCTGGCCACATTGTGCAGTGCGGGCACGCTGATCTGGGTTGGACGGCTGATTGATACGGTGGATCTGCGCTATTACACCGTGGCCGCCCTGATTTGCATGGTACTGGCCTGCAGTTTCATGTCTATCGAAGGTGGTATCGGCCTGATCGGTATCTCTCTCTACCTGCTGCGCCTGAGCGGTCAGGGCCTGATGCCCCATATTTCCAGCACCAGCATGGGGCGTTATTTTGAAGCCGCACGGGGCCGTGCACTCAGTATTTCTAATCTGGGCATTAACCTTGGCCAGATCGCGCTACCCGCTGCCGCCGTATTCCTGATTGCCAAGGTCGGTTGGCGCGACAGCTGGCTGTGCTTTGCTGTCATGCTCGTGCTGATCGTATTGCCTGCTATTTTACTGATGCTCAAAGGTCATGGCGAGCGGCATAAAAAATGGCAAGCCGAAATGACCGTGGCCGAAAGCCAGAGCGGCCATCACAGCCGTATGAAACACCCCGCTGATGCCAATCTTTTAAAAGACAAACGCTTTTACATGATTATGCCGGGCTTTCTTTCCGTGCCAATTTTCGCAACAGGCATTTTCTTTTTTCAAGGCACGCTTTTAGAAGCAAAGGGATGGGATGCAGAAATGTTTGCCTTGGCCTTTTCTATTTTCGGTGTCAGCACAACCTTTAGCGCACTGGCGGGCGGATGGCTGGTGGATAAAATCGGCGGTAGCATCAAACTGCTGCCTTTTGTAAACCTGCC
>JBGTNC010000147.1:0-7732 GCA_041743265.1 Alphaproteobacteria bacterium
CTGTCAGGCCTGGTACCGCATTCAATGCTGCTAGCAGCTCTACTGATGTGTCTGTCGGGTTGATCGTAATGGTCACGGGGCTTTGGCTGCCCAGCTGTACCGTGAAAGACGGGTTGGTAGCGGTGAAGGTATTGAAGCTCAATCCCAAATCTGCCATGCCTGCAGCACCAATGCCGTTATCGGCAATCGTGATATCCGATGTCGCGTTCAGCGACAATTGACCAAGGCTGTTGATGCTGGCTGTGCCTGGAAAAGCTGCGTTGATGCTATTGACCAGATCCGCCGCTGTATCGCCGGGGTTGATGGCAATGTTATTCGGTACACCGCCCACAGTCAGCGTGAAGCTGGTTGGGGTTGTGATGTTTGGCGCGGCGTCCAGATCAGGCGTGTAATCGTTCAAGTTCACGTTGCCGATGACTTGATTGCTCTGGCCCATGCCGGTTGAGGCGAAAATGGTACCTGCGGAAATATTTGCCGTACCTGCGGCATCTTGGCGCACGAAGTTGCCAAAGCCATATTGGGAAATGCGGTTGATGACATCGTTAGAACCCGTGGTGGCCGCGCCACCGCTGGTGCCAGAGCGCAACAGTGTAGGGTCTGCAATAATCAGGCGGTTCACGCGGATATCGCCCGCAAACCCTGTATAGGTGACAGGTGTCGGCGGTGCCACGTTGGCGGGCACGTTGCCGTTACCATCTGTGAACAAGCGCAGGCCCAGTGACTCCATGCGCGATGCCATTTTTTGCGCCAGCTCGTCAACCTGTGCTTGATAGGTGGGCAGGGTACGGTCGCGCATTTCAAACAAGGCGCCCATTTTGCCGCCGATAGCGCTTTGTGCAACTTCCACACCGCCCGCGCCATCAATGCGCAAACCGTTCAACCCGCCACCTGGATAATAAGATGTCGCGCCCATGTTGGGGGAGGATGCAAAATACAGCTGATGTGATTTGGTATCTGCCAGTACCTGACCCTGTTTGGTGCTGACCACCATGACATTGTCTTGTGTCAGATAGGTAGATACTTGCAGGTATTGAGAAACTTCGCGCACAGCCATATCGCGCTGGTCTTCCAGATCTGCAGAAGATTGGCCGCTGGTGCTGAGGTTGGAAATCTGGATGTTCAGCTCGGCAATTGTTTTCAGTTGCGCGTTCACGCTTGTGACATGACCTGAAATTTCTGTTTCGGTTTGTGTGCGCAGGTTATTTATAAGGGATGTAAAATCATTCAGGCCCTTGGCCACTTGTTCAGCGGCGTTGACGGCTTGCCCCAGTAGTAATGAATCATTCGGGGAGGCAGACAGGTTGCTGAAGGCACTTTCAAGGTTGCCGATGCGCGCAGAAATAGACCGCTCCGCTTCGGACGCACCGTGGAAATCCTGAATGCGATCCAGATAGGTTTGTTTGACCGAGGCTGCTTCTGTGCCGCTGATCTGGCGGAAGATGTCTTTTAAAAGGGCGGTATCGACGTTGCGCACCAGTGTGCCGGTTTGCACACCCGCGCCCACGCCGCCGATCACAAGGCTCTGTTGCGGCAAAATTTTCCGGGTATAGCCCGGGGTTTGCGCGTTGGCGATGTTACCAGAGACCGTATTGAGCGCTTGTTGCGCGGCTCTTAAGCCACTTAGGGCTGAGTTTAAAGCTACTGTGGTCATCGGATAAACCTTACTTTTCAGTTACTTGGTTCAAATCTTGTGGGTATCTGGCCGAAATCTGGCTGAAACACCTGTAAAGTATATAAGCAAGGGCCATGCCAGATGGCGTTTGTGTCCATAATTCAGCCCTTTATCTATCGTGAACGATGCAAAACAGGTGCCACCTGCGTGGGACCCTGTTTTTTGGCATGGGCCTTGCAAGGGTTTTCACGACACAGGAGTTGAATGGGCAAAAATGGCAATACCGGGTGACAACATTGTGCCAGCGTGGCAATCGGCAGGGTACCAGCCTGCAGGTCGCATGGCGGGCGGAGCAGCCACCCATAAACAAGCGGGCGGAGCAGCCGGTTATAAATCTACGGGCGCAACATCGGTGCCAATGCAAGCCGCCCGTGATGAAGCCACACATTTTGACACGCTCGTGCGCCGTGCAGATGATAATAGAACAGCAGGCCGCAACACAGCTTCCGCTGTTGAAAAAAGCAACGCATCTCATCAGACAACAAACGCAACAGAAGACGGCGAGAAAAGTGAAGGCGGATTTTTAGCTTTCCTCAAAGCCGTGATTGATGTCATCAATCCCTTGCAACATATTCCCGTCATCAGCACGATTTACCGTCACATCACGGGTGATGAAATTAGCCCCATGGCCCGCATTGCTGGCGATACATTATATGGTGGGCCGATTGGTGCCGCGATGGGTGTTGTGAATGTCGCGCTCGAAGAACACACAGGAAAAGATATGGGCGATACGGTGCTGGCGATGGTGACGCCATCGAAGAACACACCGTCGCAGAATATACAGCCTGGCACACAAACATCGGCGCCCATTATGCTGGCAGCCGCAGATATTATCTGGGATACACCCGCCCCGGATATGCAACAGAATTCGGATCAACACGGCACTATGCTTGCCGCACTTGATCCGTCCGAAATCCCTTCATCCGTACCTCCTACACACCTACGCACGCGGATGAACGGGACAGAACCGGCGCAATCCCTACCCTACGCACCGCCGGTTCATCCAACGAAGATCGGGATGCTCGCGCCCACACAAACCGCACCCGCGGTTTCTGGCGCCGAGTTTATTACGGCACCAGATGATGTGGGCAAAAGAAATACTGCCACGCATCCGGCGGAAAAACCGGCCATTGCAACGATGTCCGGTCCGGGGCATATCCCCGGGGCCTCCCCTGTTCTTCATTCGCAAGATGCTCCGGCGGCGCCAGCCAGAAAGGCTGTCCCGTCGGAGCAAATTGCTCTGCTTGAATCAGAAACATCTGAGGAGAGCAGCAAGGAACGCAGCATGGGTATCGTCACACCCGTGGCAGACCATCGCCTTATACCGATGAAAATGATGGAAGCGCTGGATAAATATGCCGCGTTAAAACAGACACAAAACCGCGGGTTGGTTTCTGTTCAGTATTAAGCCCACAGGGACTTTCCCAAAAAATATTGACCGCGTTCTTTAATCTGCCATGATTGTGCACATGAATATTATTGTGCAGACAAAATCTTTTTCCGCCACCACAGGTGTTTTATTTGCCGGTGCAAAACGCTTTGACTGCACATTGGGGCGTGGTGGAGTGACGTTGGATAAGAAGGAGGGGGATGGCGCTACACCCATTGGTACCTTTCCTTTGCGTCAATTAATCTACCGCGCAGATCGCCACCCGTTGCCAGAAACAGGGCTGCTGGTTGAAAAGCTGACGCCGACCACGGGCTGGTGCGAAGATCCGGCACATGCCGATTACAATACCAAAGTTGTGCTGCCGCATGATGCGACGTGTGATCGCATGACGCGCGATGACCATCTGTATGATATGACCGTCGTCATCGGTTATAACGATGACCCCGTGGTGCCCGCCAAGGGCAGCGCAATTTTTATGCATCTGGCCCGCCCCGAATGGACGCCGACTGCAGGCTGCGTGGGACTGAAATTGGAAGATCTTTTGGCCGTGTTGAAAGATTGTGACCCGGATACCTGTATCACCATCCTGCCGCCGCCCGATTCCCCTGCATAATCGCGGCGCAAGGGCTGTAAAAAGCTGCTTTAAGTGATTCTCCATATTGACCTCGGCGCGGTCACGGCTATCATGCCTTTCCCGCGCTAAACCCTGTGATAGATGGAGAATAATTATGCCAAATACAAATGCACAAACCAAGGAAACAGTTGATAGCAGCGGCGAAGTATCCGGCGCGCGCCTGAAGTCTTTTATTGAGCGCGTCGAGCGTCTCGAAGAAGAAAAAAAGACACTGGGAGAAGACATCCGCGACGTTTACAGCGAAGCTAAATCCACAGGTTTTGACCCGAAAATCATGCGCAAGATCGTATCATTGCGCCGGACAAATCTGGAAAAGCGCCGCGAAGAACAGGAATTGCTGGATCTTTATATGTCAGCGATCGGCATGGCTGAATAAGCTGTCATAAAACAGCCATGTTCCGGTAAACGCCGGAACGCTGTTAAAAAAACAAGGCTTTCCAGACGCAAAGGCTTTCATCTTATCGGCGGACGTATTATCTTGTTACGGTACTATAACGTGTTCCATCCGACCTTTTCAGGCCGACCTCTAGGATTGTTAAAGCCCGCAATGACATTGTCCCGTTTTATCCCGGCATTTCTGGTCGCCCTGCTTGCATTCGCGCAACCGGCAGGCGCGCAAGGTTTCAAACCCAGTTTTGAACAGGGTCTCGCTGCTTTTAATTATGGCGATAACGAAATGGCAGGTCGCCACTTCTGGCGCTTGGCAGGGCAGGGTGATGCACGCGCACAATATTATCTCGCCTATATGCTCGATACTGGTCTTGGCATGGGCAAAGATGTTGTTGGTGCGTCACGTTGGTATAAAAAATCGGCTGATCAAGATTACCTGCCGGCGATTGTGTACATGGGCTACATCTATTCCACAGGCCATGGCATGCCGCGCAACGATAAAGAGGCTTTCGTCTGGTATGTCAAAGCAGCCCAGATGGGCGATGCGATTGCGCAAAACAACCTGGCCACCATGCTGCGCGCAGGCCGTCCCTATAAACAAGATATGAAACTTGCGGGCCAGTGGTTTTTACAATCTGCCATGCAAGGCAATACCCGCGCACAATATAACCTCGCCACCATGTATCGCTTGGGTGAAGGCGTGCCGAAGAGTTTTCCCGAGGCATTGAAGTGGTATACATTCGCTGCCAACCAAGGTGATATGTTTGCGCAGAATGCATTGGGTTATATGTACCGCCACGGTTATGGCGTTGAAAAAGATTACGGCCAGTCGATTGACTGGTATCGCCGCGCTGCGGAGCAGGGGCATCTGCCGTCACAAATCAGCATTGCCAATATGTACGAGATGGGTGTTGCGGGTAAAACCATCAACGATGCCGCCATTTGGTATTTGAACGCTGCCAAGCAAAATAGCGGCTATGCGCAATACCGTGTGGCAAAAATGTATGAAACAGGTCTTGGCCTGCCCAAAGATGGCGCCGAGGCTGTGCGCTGGTATAAAAAAGCCATTGAAGAAAACGAATACCCAGGTGCCTACGTTTCTCTGGGTGATCTTTATCTGAATGGCGTTAACGGCGTTTCACGCAATCCGGTCAGAGCGATAGAAATGTATTTCATTGCTGCGGACATGGGCTATGTGCCGGGTATGCTGCGCTTGGCACGTATACACCGTGAGGGCGCAAAGGGCGTGCCTGTTGATCTGATCAAGGCTTATCAATGGTACGCACTTTCCGAAGCAGAATTGATGGGCAGCAACAGCAAGAATACAGACCTGCGTGCCGAAGCCCTTGAAGGGCGCATTCAGCTCAGCAGCACCATGCCGTTGCAAGATATTGACCGTGCAAAAAGGTATGTCGAAACCTGGCGTCCAAAATCTGAACGCGAAAAGCCGCGTAACCCGAACGAGAAAAAACCGCAGTTCGAGTACGAATAATCATCAGCATCTTTTGTGATGCTTCTCACTGGAATGGCTGATTGTCCCATGACATCCTCTGCCGAACATAACAAAGCAACGGACGCGCAAGCTGTCGTGATCGGCCTCTCGGCCGTTATTGTCGCGGTACAGCAGCATGAACCGAAAGTTTTTATTGTGCGTGGTGCGGAACATGCGCTCGCCGCTGGTGTGACATCGCCGCATGACGAAGGCGATGCACTGCCGTTTGGCCCCTTTCATCCAGAACAACACTCCACACTCGAAGTCGGTCTGCGTAGTTGGGTGGAAGATCAAACACCGCTGTCTCCCGGTTATGTCGAACAGCTCTATACTTTTGGCAACCGTGGACGCTATGCGGGCCAGCGCGACGAAACCAAGCGCGTGATTTCTGTGGGCTATCTTGCGCTGACCTATCAAAAAACATCCGATGATATGGGCAGCGAACGCGGCTTCTTCGGCAGCTGGTATGATTACTTTCCGTGGGAAGACTGGCGTGAAGGTCGCCCGCGTACTTTGCAAGATGCGATTGAACCAGGCCTTAAACGCTGGGTCGCGCAGGCAGAAACACCGGAAGATAAAAATTTCCGCCGTATGCGCGCGAATATCTGTTTCGGTCTGGATGGCGTTGCGTGGGATGATGAAAAAGTGCTGGAGCGGTACGAGCTGTTATACGGCGCCAATCTGGTCTATGAATCGATCCGCGATAAGGGCATGAAGGTAGATTACGTTCTGGTTCCCGGCCGCTCCATGCTCTATGACCACCGCCGTATTTTGGCAACAGCTATGGGCCGTTTGCGCGGCAAGTTAAAATACCGCCCTGTGGTTTTTGAAGTGATGCCGCCGGAATTCACGTTGCTACAACTGCAAAAAACAGTCGAAGCAATTGTGGGCCATCGCCTGCATAAACAAAACTTCCGCCGTCTGGTCGAAGGCTCTGGTATGGTCGAAGATATTCCCGGTAAAAAATCTGCTGAAGCAGGCGGGCGGCCTGCTGCCTTGTTCCGCTTCCGCAAGGCTGTGGTGCTGGAGCGTCCGGCACCGGGCATGAAACTCTCCGCCGCGATGTCCTAATCTTTATTTTTCTGGTTTAACGCATGCCTTGTTTAAAAGGCGGCTTTTTAAATGTCACGCGCCGCAAGGTGATGGGCGCATGCGTACCATTGCGCAGGCTATTGATATTGCCGTCGAGAATGCGTGCCTTCTCTGCTTTTTCGGCTTGCTTGCGCTTTTCTTTTTGCTGCTCTATCACGGGGGTAAAGGGGTCATGGCCATCGTTGCGTTCGATCATGTCTTTTAAGCGCGGATGGTTGGGCTCAACGGTCATACCGTGTTCCAGCAACAAGATCACGCAGTCCATTTGCAGTGCCTTCAGGGCATAGATCATAACGTTCAAGCCGGCATTGCATTTTTGCTGCGTATCCGCACCGGCCTGCAGTAACTGGTTCAGCGTGGCGCGGTTTCCATTCTCGGCGGCGAGCATGGCAAGTGTTTTTCCGTCTGCCGTGCGTTGTGTCAGGTCGCTGTCATACTTGAGCGTTTTTGAAAAGCCCCGCTGTGACAGGCTTGCCGCAATCTGCAATGCGTTGAGGCCTTGTGCATTTGGCTTTTTAACATCGGCACCACCATTCACCAGCGGTTCAATGGTTTCCCAATATAACTGGTGGCCCGCGCTCAGGTGCAATGCGGTGCTGCCCGCGGCATTCACGGCATCTACTTCCGCACCGTGCTGTAACAAGAATGTAATGGTATCGGGATATCCGCGCACGGTTGCATGCATCAGCGGTGTGTGCCCGTCTTTGTTTAAATCCGCCAGAATGGTTTTATCAGCCGCGATCAATTCAGCGGCGCTACCGGTTTGTTTGCGCCACAGGGCGTAATCCAGCGGTTGCATGTCACCGGGTTTTTCCCAGCGCACGGCATCGGGATAGGTTTTTAAAAGCGCACGCAGGGTGTCTTCTTGCCCCGGCGTATCCAAACATTTGCGCAAACGCGCATAAGCCGCAGGCGGCGGGTAGAGCGCGGAAAGACCTGGGATTTGATGAAAGATTTTGCGCAGGCGGGTCATGAAAAATGTCAGTCGGCTATAGGTCAAAAGAACAAAGCCCACCTTAGTTTAGCTTATGAAAATAGTCAAGTTTTCGGCTGATTCGAAGG
>JBGTNC010000148.1:0-6977 GCA_041743265.1 Alphaproteobacteria bacterium
CCGCGTATTTGATGGATGTGACCAAACAGATCGAAGGCGACGGTTGCCGTATGTCTTTGTCTGACCCTGCGTCACCGACAATCATTCAAGATGCCAGCGATACATCGTCGCTCTATGTGTTGATGCCGTTGCGTATCTAACACTATCGATACGTCTTAAAAAAACGGCCCTTATTAACAGGGCCGTTTTTTTATACCGCAATATCGGGGTTTTTTCGCTGGCGCATATATTCCAATATCAAGGATACAAGCGTTTTTAGCAGGATTAAAAAAACCGCTCCCCAAATGCGTTGGTCTGTTTGCATGGCAACAAGAAGCCCCATAAAACCGCTGACAAATAAAATAGCAAGATGGCCGTAAGCACGCCCTACTTCGGGAATATCTTCGTTGCGATAGCGCTGTTGGTAAAGATAGCCACTGAGAAAAGAAGCGGCTTGCCATGCCAGCGCGAGCGGCAATAGCGCGAAGAAATCAAAATTCTCAATCACGACAATCAGCGGAATAAAGGGGCTGTCCAATATACGTGTGGGTGTTCCTTCCGGTAAAAAAGAACCGACCATAAAGCACAGCATCACTATAAAAAAACCGAAATGCAGCGGGAAGAAAACAAGCATGAACAAATCGCCAATGCCCTCCCTTATTTTTTGATGCGTGATTTTAAACAAGCAGCCCATACAAAGTTTCACAATGGTAAAGAAACCTATGGCGCCTAGTTCAAGCCAGTAAAAGGCCATTACATCAAACGGCCGCCAAGTATCCGACAGCACCAAAAAAAGTGGCAGGGCGTTAAAGAAAACAATAATCAGAAATCGGAAAATATTCATAAGGTGATTGTATAAACTTTTGGCGGGTTTGGCGGCATAAAAAAAGCGGCCCGTCAGGCCGCTCTTTTTAACGCAATCAATGCGAAGTTATTACATTTTAAATTCTTTACCGGATTTACGGTCGAAGTCTTTCGGCTTCGGCGGCAGGTTCGGATAGAACTGAGGGTTTTCCATCGCGCCTTCGGAATAAGACTTGCTGCCATCCACGACCAGGATCGGGGGCATACCCATGCCGCCGCGGGATTCTTCTGCAGTCACGCCCATCAATTTCAAAGAGATGTCCAGATCGCGCGCTGTTTCGTGCAGCTTGATATAACCGGGCAGATCTTTAATGTCAGCCGCCGCGAAATCTGTAAAAGTTGTCGAAATGGGCAGGCCGTATTTTTTGATTGGGTTATAGCTGCTCTCGCCGTCTTGGCCGGCAACGGTCAAAGCCTCGATAATCATCGGGTGTTTGATCTCGGGGTCACGCTCTGCCGCTTTTTCTACGTAGCGGGAGAAATGGATGAATTCTTGCTCAATCTGGCGCGGCACAATGGCTGCCAGCTGGTTAAAGATATGATCCAGCTTTTGAAGCTGTAGAGCCGGGCGGCGCGGGTCATCTAGCGCGGGTTCGATCAGGTTGCGGATACGCTGGCCTACTGGTTGTGCGTTATCGTCCTTGTTATCGTTCGCTGCCATGGCAGTCTCCTTAAATTCTTGTCTTTTGGCTTGTTTGATATGATTTGGAAATTATATACTTTTTTGTATCGTTAATAAAATATTAAAAGTCTCGGCCCTGAATTTTTGAGCAATAAAATTACAAAACAAGGGTTCTGAATTGGCTTTTCCTTTTGAAAAGATTATAAATATACCGGAAAGAAAAAACGGTGTCCTTACTTCTGAAAAAGATCAGCTTAACCAATTTTCGTAATTACGAGGCTCAACGACTCGATACGGAAATGGCGCAGCTTGTTGTTCTGTCCGGCCCAAACGGTGCCGGCAAGACCAATATTTTGGAAGCTGTTAGCCTGCTGGCGCCCGGCAAGGGTATCCGTGGGGCAGATCTAGGCGCCCTTTCGTGTCAATCGATCCCCCAGACCGCGCAGGGCCATCTTTGGGCCGTTGCCGCAGAACTGCAAAATGCGCAGGGCCATGCTGTGCGCATTGGTACAGGGCTGGATCGTAAAGCCGACGGCGCACAGCGCCGTGTCATCCGCATTGATGGCAAAGAAGCCAGCAGTCAAGCGGCTCTCTCCAGCCATGTTGCAGCCGTTTGGCTAACACCGCAGATGGACCGTATCTTCTTGGAAGGTGCTGCGGCCAGACGGCGTTTTTTAGACAGGTTGGTTTTTGCCTATACGCCTGATCACGTGACGCATCTTAATCGCTACGAAAAAAATATGCGCCAACGTTTAAAACTTTTGACAGGGCCATCCCGTGCAGATCCGCGCTGGATTGAAAAGCTGGAACAACAGATGGCGGCAGATGCTGTATCTGTTGTCGCGGCAAGGCAACATTTATTGACGCGCCTTTCCGCACATCTATCAGAGCTCTCTGCGGCGCAATCATTATTCCCGGTGCCGGTCATGGCGCTTGCGGGTGACGTGCAAAATGATCTTTTGAAAAAGCCGGCCGTTACTGTCGAAGCTGAATGGCAGCAGCGCTTTTACGAAGCGCGTCGCAAGGATAGCGAGATTGGCCGCACCACGACAGGCGCACACCGCACCGACCTTGATGTGCGCTATGCCCTAAAAAATATGGCAGCAGATCAATGTTCAACAGGAGAACAAAAGGGTCTGCTGGTTTCAATCATTCTGGCGCATGCGCTGATGATGCAGGCAGAGAAAGGCTTTGTGCCCTTGTTGCTATTGGATGAGGTTGCGGCGCATTTGGATGAGGCAAGACGCATACAATTGTTTCAGTATCTTCTCGCCTTAAAAGGGCAGGTCTGGCTGACGGGTACGGATGCCGATATTTTTAAGAGCGTGCAGTCACAGGCAAAAATGTTCAGCGTGGTGCAGGGGCAGGTCAGTCTCGTGCGGGGTGCGCCAGAGCTGAGTATTGTTTCATGAATAAAAAAAGCCCCGCTTTTATAGCGGGGCTTTTTAAAATCGAGTCGTATGCTTAGTAGTGTTTATCCAATGTGGAAATGCTTCCCCACACGCCATTTCCCGTTGCTGTCTTGTTCCAGTGTTGTATTGGCGCGGTCCATCCGTATATCGGCGGTGCCGGCAATACCTGGCCAGAAAACGCGTAGTTTAAGGCCATGCGCAGCAGCTGTTTCGTGCATTTCTTTAAGGACAGGGTCATTCGGGTTGGCCAGCGTTAACTGGTGATATGTTTTTGCTCCACTCTTGAAGGGCTCTTCTTTCAAGACGACTTCGCGTCCTGCAAATTTATTAAAAATGTGATTGATATTAGGGAAATAAAAAAGGCCAAAAACACCCAGCTTTTCAAGGGGCTGGAAAGGGGGGGCTTTTGTCGCCTAATACTTTGATTTTTTTGTCAAAACCTGCGATACTGACACTCGATTTCCCGGCAAATTTTTGCTAAATTTTATAGACAGAATCCCCGCAGTTATGACGAAGGATAATGATATGACAGAGACGGCAAAGCAGGCCAGTAAAAGGGCAGCTGTCGAAGATTACGGCGCAGATTCAATCAAGGTCCTCAAAGGCCTCGACGCGGTCCGCAAGCGCCCTGGTATGTACATCGGTGACACCGATGACGGTACCGGTCTGCATCATATGGTCTATGAAGTTGTCGACAACGCAATCGATGAGGCGCTCGCCGGCTATTGCGATGGCGTGGAAGTCACGCTGAACGCCGACGGTTCTTGCACCGTGCACGATAACGGGCGCGGTATTCCGGTTGCGATCCACAAAGAAGAAGGCGTTTCCGCCGCTGAAGTAATCATGACCCAGCTGCATGCTGGTGGTAAGTTTGACCAGAATTCCTATAAAGTTTCCGGCGGTTTGCACGGTGTGGGTGTTTCTGTTGTAAACGCCTTGTCAAAAACATTGGATCTGCGTGTTTGGCGTGATGGCAAAGAATGGCACATGCGCTTCACGCATGGCGTGGCGGATGCGCCACTGAAGTCTGTGGCTGATTGTGCGCCCGATAAAACGGGAACCGAAATCACCTTCTTGCCATCTGAAGAAACCTTCACGATGGTGAATTTTAGTTTCACGACCTTGGAACATCGCCTGCGCGAGTTGGCATTTTTGAATTCCGGCGTGAAAGTGCTGCTGACAGATAACCGTAAAAAAGAAATCCGCAAAACGGAATTCAAATATGACGGCGGTATCGTAGCTTTTGTGGCGTTCCTGAACCGTTCTAAAAACGTTTTGCACAAACCGACTATTGCTGTCACAGGTGAGCAAGACGGCATGACCGTTGAGTTGGCCATGGAATGGACGGATGCCTATCACGAAGATACGCTCTGTTTCACAAATAATATCCCTCAGCGCGATGGGGGCACGCACTTGTCCGGCTTCCGCGCAGCTTTGACGCGGACGATCAATGCCTATGCCGAGCGCACAGGCCTTACCAAAAAAGAAAAAGTTGATCTGACTGGTGAAGACATGCGCGAAGGCTTGACCTGCGTTTTGTCCGTCAAGGTGCCGGATCCTAAATTCTCCAGCCAGACAAAAGACAAACTGGTCTCCAGCGAAGTAAAAGCCGTTGTTGAATCTGTTCTTGGTCAACAATTGTCTGAATGGTTCGAAGAAAACCCGACAGAAGCGAAAAAAGTTGTCGGCAAGATTATCGAGGCCGCGACAGCCCGTGAAGCCGCCCGCAAGGCGCGCGATTTAACGCGCCGTAAGGGTATTTTGGATATTTCTTCCTTGCCGGGTAAGCTGGCGGACTGTTCGGAAAAAGATCCGGCGCTGTCCGAATTGTTTATCGTGGAAGGGGATTCTGCGGGTGGTTCTGCCAAACAGGCACGTAACCGTAAAAACCAGGCGATTTTGCCACTGCGCGGTAAAATTTTGAACGTGGAGCGTGCACGCTTTGATCGCATGCTGTCTTCAACCGAGATCGGCACACTCATTACGGCGCTGGGCACCGGCATTGGCCGCGATGAATTTAAGGTGGATAAGTTGCGCTACCACAAAGTCATCATCATGACCGATGCGGACGTTGACGGGTCCCACATTCGCACATTGCTTTTAACATTCTTCTACCGCCAGATGATTGAAGTCATCCAGCGCGGCCACTTGTATATCGCCCAGCCGCCGCTTTATAAAGTGAAGCGCGGTAAGGGTAACGAGCGCTACATCAAGGATGATCAGGAGCTGGAAAGCTATCTGATTGATAGCGCAATCGAAGATTTGCGCTTCCGCACGGGCAGCGGTGAAGTTGTCACGGGTGCTGATCTGAAACGCATTCTGGGCCTTGCCCGCAACGTTAAATCCAATATGGAGCCGCTGATCGACCGTATCGGCAACCAGCATGTTGTAGAACAAGCAGCCGCTGCAGATGGTTTCAATACAGATAAACGCACACAAGAAACGGCAGATATTGCCGCCAAGCGTATGAATGACGTCTCACCGTTTTACGAGCGGGGCTGGCGTGGCGAAGTTGCTGAAAATGGCGGCCTTTCGTTTATTAAAACTGTACGTGGTGTCGAAACCCGTGTGGATATAACAGCAGATCATTTGAATAGCCATGATGGCCAACGCTTGGCCAAGGCGCAGGAATTCTTTGCGGAATTCTTCCCCTCTAACGGCCGCTTGCTGTCGGAAGATGGTAAGGATATTCCCGTTTACGGCCCGTACGATCTTTATAAAAAGATTATCGAGATGGCGAAGAAGGGTCTGACCATTCAACGCTACAAAGGTCTTGGTGAGATGAACCCGGATCAATTGTGGGAAACAACGCTGGACCCTGAAATGCGCTCGCTCTTGCAAGTTAAGATCGACAAGGAAGACATGGCGTCTGAAATCTTCTCGACCCTTATGGGCGATGTGGTAGAACCACGCCGCGACTTTATTCAGGAACACGCGCTGGAAGTTAAAAATCTGGATGCGTAAACAGATGCTATAGCCTACTGAAAATATTAAAAAGCCCCGTCAAACGGGGCTTTTTTTACATCTTGGGCCAGCTTTTATAAGGGGTGCTGGACAGTGCCGCATTTTTGTATCGGCTGTCATCGGTGACTTCTTTCCCCAGCCATGCCGGTTTATCGAAGGCTGTATCTGATGTGGGAATTTCAATTTCTGCCATCACAAGTCCCTTGTTCTCGCCTTCGAAAACATCCACTTCCCAAACAAGGCTGCCTTGTTTGATCTTGTGACGCGTTTTATCGATACTGCCGGGCAGGCAGAGCGTCAGTAGTTTTTCGGCATCTTTCTTGGGTATCTCATACTCGAACTCAGGCGTTTCAAGTGGCGCGTCTTTGGGTGGCAGGCCTTTAATGGTCAGGTAGGCTTTCTCGCCAGCGATACGCACGCGCACCGTACGCTCCGGTTCTTTGGAAAGATAGGCTTGTACATAGCGTGTGCAGTCTTGCACGTTCTCACGCCAGTTGTCGTTGATGACCAGAAATTTTCTCTCGATTTCAACGCCCAAGATGATTGTCCTTTGGTTTATGCGGCTTTGGTTTTGCCTTTTGTTTCTTCGCCTTCTGCACGGGCCTGTAACTGGCCGTTCATGAAGTGACGGCGGCAGAGGGATACATACATATCATTCCCGCCAATGGCAATCTGGTCACCCTCGCGGACAACTTCACCTTTACCGGTGACCCGCGCGGTATGCGTGGCCTTGCGGCTGCACCAGCAAATGGTTTTAATTTCTTCCAGGTTGTCTGCCAAACGCAGGAGCGTTTCAGACCCGGGAAACAGTTTGCCCATGTAGTCTGTCTTCAGGCCGTAGCACATGACGGGGATATCAAGGTCATCCACAATCTTGGCGCAGTCATATACTTGCTTTTCAGTCAGGAATTGCGCTTCGTCAATCAGCAGTGCATCGATTTTTTTGTTTGTGTGCATTTTTTCGATAAAATCGAAAAGGTCTGTGTCTGCTGTAAACATATCTGCGTGCAGATCGAGGCCGATGCGCGCCGTAATTTTACCGGCGCCAAAACGGTCATCAATCTGCGCTGTCATCGCCAGCGGGTTCATGCCACGTTCAAAGTAATTGTAATGTGCTTGCAGCAGCTGCGTAGATT
>JBGTNC010000149.1:0-10377 GCA_041743265.1 Alphaproteobacteria bacterium
CGTGATTATACAATTGCCCTGTCACGGACGCGAAAAAAAGGAACGCCCAAGCAAGTCGCCGAAAAGGTACAGGAAGGTATTGCCGCTTTGCAGGCAGAAACAAAAACAATGCTGGCAGACCTTGATAGTTTGGAACAAGCATTGAAAGAGCGCATCCCGCGTGAGCGTAAAAAGCTGAAGGATCCTGAAAATTCTGTGGCGGCCTATGTGCCGCGCAAAAGTTTTTGGCGGCGCACACAAAATACAATCAAGGCAGCCTTTGGTTTAGGCGGCGGTAAACCTGCCAACGTAAATACAGTTTCAAAAGACCCTGTAGGCGACTTGTTTGGCGATGCCGAACGGGTTTATTTCAGATTGTCAGATTTCAGCGCATCTCCCGTGCAGCCTTATGTGGAAGAACTGCTGCATAAACAGGGCTTTCACGTGACAGATTATGCGGGCGGCTATGCGATGGATGATCGTAAAAATACACGCAAAATCGGCAAACTATTGAAAGATACGCCCGCCTTGCTGGAAGCATATAACGATGATCCGTTCCGCACAGGCAAAGAGTTGATGGTGGTGATGACGCGCAGCTATGAAGACCTTGCGCGGGGGTCCTTCGGGCGTGGCTGGCAAAGCTGTCGCGCCAACCCGTCCACGGCCGTCAGTTATGCCGTGACCGAAATCAACGTAGGCGTTGTTGCAGCGTACCTTATACGCCCGGATGATCCAGATATTCATGACCCGCTGGGGCGTGTAAATATTAAGCCCTATGACAGGCGCGATGCAGAGGGGGATGCGAAAGATACTGTGCATTTCACTTTTAACCCGATCGGCTTGCACCATCCCGGCTTTGTGGATGCCGTGAACCGCTTTGTGGATAAACATTTTAACGGCATGAAATATGGCCGCTTTGATTTGCGCCGCGAATGTGAATCTTATATGGAGATGAACACGCGCAGCAGGCTGCCAGAAGATGGCGAAGCTGCGTTAAAAGCGCTTGGTGTGAAGTATAAAAAGAAAGGCGACCGTCTTTTGGTGGACGGCGACCTCAAAATGTCCGGCCTTGGTATCAGCCGCTTGCCAGATTTGACAAAAGTGGAAGTCAGCGGCGGGATTGATGTGTCAAACAACAAACTTCTGTCGCTAGAAGGTTTACCACAAACAGCACCCAAATGGCTGCGCGCGTCCAATAACTTGCTGGTTTGTTTTGCGGGTGCCCCTGCTGATGCGGGCACGCTGTTTGATTATCAGGACAATCCGTATTTGCTGACAGGGCACGGCGCGCCCAAAGCGGATGAATATCGCTTTGGCAACGGCAAGCGGGATTCGTCGCGCTATCAGTCTTCGAAAGAGCTGGTGACGCCGCTTGAAAAGCCGGATTTGTTCCCAGGTTTTAAGCGGAAATAGCGGGTATCTCTGTCGCTGTAATTTGTCCATCTACAATGTGGATAACGCGGTCGGCTGTTTTTGCGAAGGCTGGGTCATGCGTTACAAATACAACGGTACGGCCCCGTTCATGCGCCAGTTTTTGTAAAATGCTTTGTACATTTTGACTGGATGCTGTATCCAGATTTCCCGTTGGCTCATCTGCCAAAATAATATCAGGGTCATTTGCCATGGCCCTAGCAATCGCCACGCGCTGGCTTTGCCCGCCGGACATTTGCTTGGGCAATTTATCAACCTGCTCGCCAAGGCCCAGACTGTCTAGAATATCTATTGCCCGTTTGCGGGCCGCAGCTGTGCCGAGTTTGCCAAGTTTTTGCATCGGCAGCATGACGTTTTCCGCAGCGGTGAATTCTGGCAGTAAAAAATGTGATTGAAAAACAAAGCCGATGCGCGACAGGCGCAAGTTGGCCAATTTTCCGGCGCTGAGCTTTGATGTTTCGGTATCTTGCAGCCAGAGTTTTCCGCTGGTGGGTTGATCTAACAGGCCCAGTAGGTATAGCAAGGATGATTTACCGGATCCGGATGGCCCGGTGATGGCCACAAATTCTCCGCCTTTGATCATGACATCTGCATCGCGTACCAAACGTACGGGGATCTCGCCCGTCAAGGTGCGGCAGAGTTTTTCCGAGCGCAGGAAGATATTCTGATCCATTACGTCCCTCCGCGCAGGATATCAACGGGCTGTACAAGGGCTGCTTTGCGTGCAGGTAGCAGCGCGGCAATGACGGCGGCAATCATGGCAAAAGCGGCAGCGATGACGAATTGGCCCATACCCCAGTCGATCGGCATGGAGATTTCTTCAAGGCTGCCGGGTGGCTTGAAGCGGACCTGCATGAGGGTTGCCATGAGTGACATACCAAGCGGCAGGCCCGCTAATATACCTGCAATACCAAGCAAAAATCCTTGTATAACAAAAATACGCTGGATGTCGCGTGCGTGAAATCCCATTGATTTCAAAATGGCAATATCGCGGTGTTTTTCCATGACCACGGTTGAAATGACGTTATAAATGCCAAAGCCAGCCACAATCAAAACGGCGCTGACAACTGTGTACATGATGACATTGCGAATGGCGAGGGTGCTCATGATATCTTCGGAAGATTCCTGCCATGACAGAGATTTATATTTGATTTGTGCCTCTAGCTTTTCGGCAATGGCACGGGCCTGGTTCGGCTCATATAGTTTGATGATCAATGAATTGGCGCGATTGGATCTGTCAAGCAACGCCTGCGCGCGTTTAAGCGTAATAAACGTCTGTCGCGCATCGTAATCTGCGCGGCCTGTGCGGAAGATGCCGAGGATTTTAAAGGTGCGCACCTGCCCATTGGGTGCAGCGACTGTCACATTGCGGCCTTTAGCAAGAGATAGCTTTCGCGCAAGCTCTTGCCCGATCAAAATGCCATTAGGGTTGATGTTCAGGTCGCTGATGCGCCCTTCAACCATATATTTCTCGATAGTGGTGACGCTCGTAATATCATCGGGGACCATACCATTGATGGTAATGCCAATATCGCGACCCGCAAAACTGATCAGGGCCTGACCGACAAGGGCGGGGGATGCCGCCATGATAGAGGGGTTCAAGGCAAGGCCTTGTAAAATACGTTCAAACCCGCGAATGCCGCGTGTTTCGGTCAGGGGTTTTACACCGCTGAGCCCGATAACATGGTTAGGGTATGTTTCAAAAACAGGCTGCGGTGGAATGCTGCGAAATTCATCGGAGACGGTAATGTGCGGCGCGTTATCAATCAATCGACGGATAAAATCTTTCTCCGATCCTTGCATGAGAGACGAAATGGCCAGAAAAAAAGCAACACCCAAGACAATGCCCAATAAGGAAACGATGCTTTGTCTTTTGCGCGCCAGCAAGTGACGCATAGCCATAGAGAGCAAAAGGCGCATGGCTATTCAGCCTGTCTTGTTGCTACAGGCATGCCGGACGTATAGGTGTTCTCTGGTGTGTCGACAATGCTGTCTGTTTCTGTGATACCTTCCAGAATTTCCGATTTTTCGATGCCAACAATACCTTTTTTAATGGCGCGTTTTTGTAATGTTTGCGTGTCATCCACAACCCAGACGTGGTCGTTATCTATGGCGGTGTTTTCCAGCAGTAAAACATCTTCTTTTTCGGCAATAACAATATTGTTTTCGGCAGTCATGCCAATACGCAAAGGTGTTGCGCCGTCAAAACCGATACGGACGCGATAACTGCGCGATACGGGATCGCCTTTCGGGGTAATAGCCAGTACCGTGCCGTGAAAAATCTGGTCGATAAAGGCATCCGCACGGATGAGGACTTTTTGTCCGGGCTGTACACGCGCAATGTCTTCTTCGTCGACCTCCGCGCTGATGCGCAAAGGCGCGCAACAAGAAAGCCAGAACACAGTCTGGTTAGCGGCAATCATCTGGCCGATTTCTCCATCACGGCGGATGACGGTGCCATCAGCTGGCGCTGTCAATTGCGTATATCCAGCTTCGACTGAGGCACGTGCCATGCCGGCTTTGATGGCATCCAGCTCTGCGCGGGCTTGGTCAACCACGGCCTTGGTTTCATATCCTTGCTTTGCAAGAGCTGCTTTGCGTTCGTAATCTTTGCGAATAAAAACTTCGCGGGCTTTCAGTTCATCCAGTGATTTTTGTAAATCGGAATCTTCTAAGCGGGCAAGAATCTCATCTTTTGTTACCTGCTGACCTTCATCTGCATTTAATGTCATCAACCGTGCTGTCATACG
Organism: Alphaproteobacteria bacterium; assembly: GCA_041743265.1. Taxonomy (GTDB): domain Bacteria; phylum Pseudomonadota; class Alphaproteobacteria; order Micavibrionales; family UBA2020; genus UBA2020. Next base: position 4,161 of record JBGTNC010000149.1, read on the forward strand.
TGCAGCAATTGGTAGCATGACGGTGGCTTCCACCGTGCCTGTTGCATAAACGGCGTCCACCGCAGGGCCGCGGCTAGCATGGATGACGGCAACTTCGGGTACGGCGCCTGGCCCCATTGTAAAAAACCACCCGCCTGCAAGGCCAAGGCCGATCAAGATGCCCATTAATGTAAAGCCGGTTTTCATAGTGTGTTCTCCGGTTCTGTGCGTCTATGTTGTGCCCAGCAAGGCATGGGTTTTGCGGGAAATTTCGACGGCTGCTTGTGTTGTGTGCTCTTCGACAATCTTCACAAGTGCGCTACCGACCACAATACCATCCGCCATGCCTTGTAGGGCTGCGATATGTTCGGGCGTTGAAATGCCAAAGCCGACGGCCAAGGGGCTTTTCAAATCTTGACGTAGCTGCGCCAGTTTTTGTTGCAGGCTGTCGGCAAGGTTTGTTTGCGCGCCTGTCACGCCTTCGCGCGAAACATAATAGACAAACCCGCTGGAAGCCGAGTCAATCAATTGCAAGCGGGCAGGAGATGTAGTGGGGGAGCATAAAAACACCGTCTCCAACCCGCCAACCGCAGCGGCGGCCAGATACTCTTGCGCCTCTTCTGGTGGCAAATCAACAATCAAGGCACCATCGGCACCTGCAGCGCGGGCCGCTTTCACAAAATTCTCGTACCCCATGTGAAAAACAGGGTTGAGGTAAGAAAATAAACAAACGGGGATATGCAGCCCTTTGTTCCGTAGTGTTTTGAGCAATTCAAATGCTTTCTCAAGTGTCGTGCCGCTTTGCAGGGCGCGGTCTGCCGCTTTTTGCACGGTAATGCCGTCGGCCACGGGGTCGGAAAAGGGGATGCCCAGTTCCAGCACTTCAGCGCCAGCTTCTTGCAGGGCCATAATGATGTCTGCACTTGTGTCCAGCTCAGGATCGCCCGCCATGACAAAAGGGATAAAGGCAGAGCGTTTTTCTGTGCGGGCGGATTGGAGTGTTTTGCGCAAGCTCATTTCTGTTCTTCCTCATAACGGCGGATGATGCCGATGTCTTTGTCGCCGCGACCAGACAGGTTGATGATCATCAGGTGGTCTTTGCCAAGACTGGGGGCAATGTTGCAAACATGCGCAACGGCGTGCGAGCTTTCAAGCGCTGGAATAATGCCTTCCATGCGGGCGAGCAGATGAAAAGCGGAAACGGCTTCTGCATCGCTGACATGAGCATAACTAGCGCGGCCTGTTGTTTGCAAAAATGCGTGTTCTGGCCCCACGCCTGTATAGTCTAGCCCCGCCGATACGCTATGCGTGGGCTGCGCTTGTCCATGTGTGTCTTGCAAAATCCACGTTTTCATTCCCTGAAAGACGCCGACAGTGCCACCTGCAAAGCGTGCGGCATGTGCGCCCGGCGCAATGTCAGTGCCGCCTGCTTCTACGCCTATCAGTTTGACGGTAGCGTCATTCAAAAAACCTGAAAAAATGCCAATGGCATTGCTGCCGCCGCCCACGCAGGCAACGACGCTATCGGGTAGGCGGTTCTCGGCCAATAAGATTTGTGCCCGTGCCTCTGTGCCGATCACAGATTGAAAATCACGCACCATGGCAGGGTAGGGGTGTGGGCCCAAGGCAGAGCCCAGCAGGTAATGGGTGTCCGCAATATTGCCGACCCAGTCGCGCATGGCTTCGCTGACGGCATCTTTCAATGTGCGCGACCCGCTGGTGACGGGTACAACCTCTGCCCCCAGCAACTGCATCCTGAAAACATTGGGCTCTTGCCGTGCCATATCATCAGCACCCATATAGACAACGCATTTCAAACCAAAGGCCGCCGCCGCTGTGGCCGTGGCCACGCCGTGTTGGCCTGCACCTGTTTCAGCGATAATGCGTGTTTTGCCCATATGCCGTGCCAGTAAAATCTGGCCGATGGCATTATTAATTTTATGTGCGCCTGTATGTGCCAGATCTTCTCGCTTCAAATATATCTTTGCGCCACCCAGATGCGCGGTTAGCCGTGCTGCATGTTGCAGCGGTGTTTCGCGCCCGACAAAATGTTTCAACAGGTTTTCAAATTCCGCCCAGAATGTAGGTTGCTTGGACAGTTCTGCATAGGCTTCTTCCAGTTCCAGCAGCGGGGCCATCAAGGTATCGGGCACAAAGCGCCCACCGAAATCGCCAAAAAATCCGCGTGCATCTGGCATGTTGTTGTTTTCAGGCTGCATGGGTCGTGTCCTTTAATGTCGTAAATAATTTTTGCAGTTTGTCTGTGTCTTTGATGCCGGGTGATGATTCCACGCCGCTTGCCAGATCAAGCGCGAAAGGCTGTACCTGCTTTGCAGCTTCTGCAATATTATCGGGCTGCAAGCCGCCAGACAAAATCAAAGGCGTTTTGTGGCTTTTGGCGTGCTGCGCCAGCGCCCAATCGGCAACCTGTCCCGTGCCGCCATAGGCGCCAGAGACTGCAGCATCGATCAGGAAATAATCAACACAGCCTTCGTAATCTGCCATAGCTTCAACGTCTGCCAGCGTTTGCGGGCGAAAAGCCTTAATGACCTTGCCGCTAAATATACGGCGCAGCATGCGACAGTCATCCGGCGTTTCATCGCCGTGCAGTTGAATCATGTCAAAGGGGATCTGTTGCAAGATGCCGGGGATATCCGCCATCTGATTAACAAAAACGCCTGTTATATTAGCGGACTGTGGCAGGTCTTGGTAAAGCGCTGCCAATGCGGTGGGCGTGATATAACGTTTGGAAGGCGGATATAAAATGAATCCTAGCGCCCAAGCACCGAGATTATGTGCGCGGTTGGCGTCATCGGCACGGGTCAGGCCACATATTTTGACGTTCATGTGCCAAGCCCTTCCATGAATCGCGCCAGCATGTCGCCCGGTTTTTCGCTGCGCATAAAATGCGTGCCCATTAAAAACCCGTTATAGCCAATGTCGTGCATGCGCGTGACATCTTGCGGTTGTGTCAGGCCGCTTTCGCAAATGAAAACGCTACCCGCCGGTTTTTGGGTGGCCAATTGGCGGCTGGTGTCCAAATCGGTTTTCAGGGTTTTAAGGTTTCGGTTGTTCACGCCGATCATTCGGGCGCCGATATGGGCGGCCATTTCCAATTCGGCTGCGTCATGTACTTCCATCAGCACAGTCAGCTGCAAGTCGCGTGCGGCTTGGTAAAGGCCGCGGGTTTTTTCTAACCCTGTCATCGCTACAATCAGCAAAACAGCATCAGCACCGTGGGCGCGGGCCTCGTGTAATTGATAATCATCGTTGATGAAGTCTTTACGCAAGAGCAATGCATCGGGGTGTGCGGCGCGAATGGTGGAGAGATAATCCAAGCCACCTTTAAAATAAAGCGGTTCCGTCAAAACGGATAACATGCGTGCATCTGCGGCCAGATACGCACCAGCTATTTTCTCAGGCTGGGGTGCATGGGGATGAATATCACCTTCAGATGGGCTTGCGAACTTTACTTCGGCAATAATGTGAAAGCCTGGGGATAGAAAGGCTGGCAGAACAGCACGCGGCGCACGGGCATAGAGCGATGATTGTTCAAGGTCGTGGACGGAAATAACCTGCTTTGCCGCAGCCACGCGCTCTGTTGTCAGGGCATTGATTTTTTCAAGAAAGCTGCTCATGCAGCACCTGCCATTTGGACAAGTTTTTGCATGGCATAGCCACCGTATAACGCATCGCGGGCAAGGTGCGCCCCTTGTTTCAAGTCCGTGGCTTTGCCAGATGTAATAAATCCGGCGGCGGCATTCAAGATGATGATATCGGCAGCGGGGCCTTCGGGCCTTGTGAAGATATCGTAAATAATGCCCGCATTCTGTGTGGCATCGCCGCCAGCCAAAGCGGAAAGACTCGCAGGCGGCATGCCCGCATCTTCCGGTGTGATGTCATAGCTGGAAATCTTTCCGTTTTGTAAACGGCAGATATGTGTAGGCGCTGCAATGCTGATCTCGTCCAGCCCGTCGGCGCTGTGCAAGATCATCATATCCGTTTTGCCCAGCAATTGTGCGGCATGGGCAACGGGCTCCATGTATTTGCGATCAAATACCCCCATCACCTGTTTTGTCACGCGCGCCGGATTACACAAGGGGCCCAGCAGGTTCATGAAAGTCGGCTGGCCGAGCATTTTACGTGCGGTGGCAAGGCTTTTGAGGCAAGGATGGAACGCAGGCGCCGCCACAAAGCACAGGTTGTGCTGCGCAAAGGTGGCCTGTGCCTGTTCTGCCGATGTGCAAACGGGGACTTTTAATGCGGCAAGCACATCGCTGCTGCCAGATTGACTGGAAACGGCGCGGTTGCCGTGTTTGATCACCGGCACGCCACCTGCGGCCAGCACAAAAGCGACAGCGGTGGATATATTGAATGTTTTGATATTGTTTTTGCTTTTATCGCCACCCGTGCCGCAAACATCTAGCGCGTTTGTGTCCAGCGACAGCGGCAGGGCTTGCGATAAAAGATAGGCAGCACAAGCACTCAGCATATCGCCCGTGATATCGACTGCTTGTAGTGCCGCCAGCATGTCCGCTTTGTCTTGGTCGGCAATGCTTGGGTCACAAAACGTTGCCATCAACGTCGCCCAGTCTTCTGCGGGCGGGTTCGCGGTTGCGATGATGTGTTGTGCAATCTGTTTCATACGGGTGCTGCCAGATGTTGCATGACGTTTTCAATCATGGTGTGACCTGCGTAACCATGCATAGACAAAATGGACTCAGGGTGAAACTGTACCGCCCAGATGGGCAGGGTTTTGTGCGCAACCGCCATAATCACATCATTCTCGTTGCGGGCAATCACGCTGAGGTCTTTGGGCAGAGTATCTTGCGTGCCGTAGATTGAATGATACGCACCGACCTGTGTAGGCGCTTCAACGTTTTCAAATAACGGATGCGTTTCGTTGGTAAGCGTCCATGTTTTGCCGTGGCGCGGCGTCTCCAGATAGCCAAGCGTGCCGCCAAAGGCTTCAAAAATACCTTGCAGGCCGAGACAGACGCCAAATTGCGGAATACCTGTTTCCGCCAAAGCCTTGACAGCCTGCGGCACGTTAAACTGTGTAGGTAAACCCGGCCCTGGCGAATGCACAATTAATTGCGGTTTGTGCGCCAGAAAAATCGCCATATCTGTGCCGTGACGGTAGGTGATCGCCTTGGCGCCTGTCTGGCGAATATAATCGGCCAGTGTATGAACGAATGAATCTTCGTTGTCGATCAGGATGACGGTCTTACCTGCTCCTGTTTGTTTAACGGGCCGTGCCGTATGAGGCGCGACATCGCCGGAAAGAATGCGCTTGAAAGACGTAGCCTTGGTATGCGTTTCCGCTGCTTCATCCTCGGGCACTGAATCATAAACAATACTGGCGCCAGATTGGTAACGGGCGACATCGTTTTTAAGATGTAGTGTACGAATGGTAATGCCTGTATTGACATCACCATTCAAATGAAGTGCCCCCACCGCTGCGCCGTAAAACAGGCGCGGTTCGGGCTCGAACTGTTCAACAATCTTTGCGGCTTCGTTTTTGGGCGCCCCGGTGAGCGTTACAGCCCACATGTGGGACAAAAAGGCATCGATCCCGTCGAAATCATCGCGTAGCGTGCCATCCACATGGTCAACGGTATGAAACAGGCCCGCATAGGTTTCAATCTGGCGGCGTGCCAGCAGACGGATGGAGCCGGGCTTGCAAATACGTGCTTTGTCATTGCGGTCGACATCTGTGCACATGGTCAGCTCGGCGGCGTCTTTTTGTGAATTTAAAAGCCCACGCAAAATTTCGGCATCTTCGATGATGGCGGCATCACCGGGCGTTTTGCTGCGCCGCGCTGTGCCGGAAATGGGGCAGGATTCAACGCGCTTGCCTTCAACACGGACAAACATTTCAGGGGAGGCGCCGATCAATTGCTCGGTGCCCATTTGCATCAAAAATTCGTAAGGCGATGGGTTGATGCGGCGAATGTTGCGAAACAGTGTTGAGGGCTTGATTGTGCAAGGCGCTTCAAATACACGGCTGAGGACGACTTCGAAAACATCGCCTTTGCGGATGTGTTCTTTGGCACGGCTGACCATATCGGCATAGGTTTCATCTGTCATGTTGCTGCTGATATTAGGTGTAGTGGCGGGCATGGGCACGGCATCGCTGGCGGCTTTGCTGGCGATGGGGTCGGCAGCATGCGGCAGGCCTGCGGTGGTCATACCGGCATCGGCAAAATCATAACGGCGACGGATGAGCGTTTCTTTG
>JBGTNC010000150.1:0-1946 GCA_041743265.1 Alphaproteobacteria bacterium
TGTTCTAGCGTTTTAACGCCGCCATTTAAGATGATGTTCAGATCAGGAAAATCTTGCTTCAATTTATAAACAACATCCCATTTTAATGGGGGGACAGTGCGGTTCTCCGCAGGGCTGAGGCCGTTGAGCCATGCTTTACGGGCATGAATGATAAATGTTTCACAGCCTTTTTCAGCAATAGGGCCGATGAAGTCGAGCAGGAACTGGTAACTGTCGTGCTCATCAATGCCAATGCGGGTTTTGACGGTCACAGGGATGTCTGTGGCCTGTTTCATGGAATCAATGCAATCGGCCACCAGTTTCGGTTCCGACATCAGGCAGGCGCCAAACTGGCCGCGCTGTACACGATCACTGGGGCAGCCACAATTCAGGTTTACTTCGTCATAACCGTAATTTTCGGCCATTTTGGCGCAAATGCCGAGGTCTTTGGGGTCGGATCCGCCTAATTGCAGTGCAACGGGGTGTTCTTCGGGATTAAATTCAAGGATCGAGAGCTTTTTGCCATAGATGAGGGCGCCCGTCGTGATCATGACCGTATATAACAGGGCATTGGGGGAGATCAGGCGCATAAAATAGCGGTCATGGCGATCTGTCCAGCCCATCATCGGGGCAACAGATATTGTCGCATCCGGCGCTTTGCGCGCAGATGTCGGTGCGGGGGCCAGTGTGGCTGGTATTTGTACGGTTTCTGTCATGGGGAAGGATTTACAGTATTATGGTTAAAAAGTCCAGCAAGAACGCAAAACTCCGCTTTTTTGGGATATTGCGGTGAAAAATAGTTTAATCGCGGGGGGTTTATGCTTATTCTCTCCCCACGTTCAAAAAATAACGCGAAGTATAATGATAACAAGTCTAAAAAAGATTCTGCCTGTTTTGCTGGTATTCAGCGGGCTGGCCGCAGGCTCTGTTGCCGTTTTGGCCGCAGAGGGCACTGATATGACCACAGCCGTAGGCGCTGCGGACATGGCTGTTGCCAGTGCTGATAGTGCGGCTGTATTGCCCGTGCCGCGTTTTGTAACGCTGGCGACGAACGAAGTGAACCTGCGCACCGGTCCTGGTCTGCGCTACCCTGTGAAGGTCGTGATCAAACGCAGCGGCCTGCCTGTCGAAATTATCCGCGAGTTTGATGTCTGGCGTCAGGTGCGTGATGTTGATGGTGCGGAAGGTTGGGTGCACAAGTCTATGTTGTCGGGCAGACGCAGCGTGATTGTACGCGGCCAGATGCAAACCTTACTCCGTGATCCCAAAGCTGATGCGCGCCCTGTGGCGAAGCTGGAGCCGGGGGTTATTGCCAGTGTCGCGCAATGCGCCGAAAAATGGTGCAGTATTGAAGTTGGTGGCTACGGCGGCTGGCTGAAAAAAGAAAATCTGTGGGGCGTATACCCCGATGAAATGTTTAAGGAGTAATCCCTTTTGACGACGCCGGACTCGCAAGAGAAACTGAAAGAAGAAGCAAAGGCGATCCAGACGCGCCTTGCAACGCTGATCAAGGAAACTGATCTGAAAGCGCGCATTGTGCGTAGTATTTGCATTTACGCAGGTATGATCACCGAAACCCTTCTTGAATACGAAGAACCGGATGTGGTGATGGAACAAGCTTTCCACCGCATTGCCGATTTGTTGCGTGCAGAACCTGCCGCCGGCGAAGATGAAATGGACATGATGCCGCTGGCCTATCATGTCGATCATGATACGGAACTGGGCCGGCATCTGGCGCGCGCTGTTGCAAAAAAATTGCCGAAGGGGCTGGATGATGTGCACGAGATTGCCATCGCCCTTGTCATCACTGACTTCCCGCTGTGGGAAGAGCAGGGGTTCAAAAAAGATGAAACACTGCGTCTGTTGATTGAAACCGTCATCATGGCTTTGACGTTTGAAATGGCGACACAAGATTTTTGTGATTTGCTGATTGAAGAATTTATTGCCGATGGCCATAGCCCGTCAGA
>JBGTNC010000151.1:0-7918 GCA_041743265.1 Alphaproteobacteria bacterium
TCAGACAAGCGTCGGAAATTTATACACGAAGAACACTGGACAGATATTGTGTGCGGAGTGAGGCTTTTGTAACCTATTGGCCGTTATCTGTTTACTGTCTTGCAAAAGAAGATCATGCCAAGCTGGTTCATAACAGAGATACCCCTGTGCTTTTTTATACCGTAAAATCGCCGATTGGCATGGTGGTTAAAGGCTATGAGCCAGATAGCTTGATCGCCGGATACACAAAAATTGATGGCGCGGCGTTTAAAAACTGCGTCAATCAGAAGCTCGATGCGGCACAGAAAGCGCAATCGGATATAATACCGGCCACGTTGAGCGCGGCACAGAAGTGTAGGGAAAGTGTAGAGATTGAAGGGGATAGCCCCCCTTGAGTATTTGCATTGACTATATGAAAAACATATAGCAAATTATCGCCAATAAACGGGTTGCTGAATACGCAAAGAAAGCTAAATTAAAGCGCATGGAACAAGAAACAGACACCAAAAAGAAATCCGAACACCGCCATCCGGAAAAACGCAACCGGCCGGATACGCCTGTGCTGCGCAAGCCGGAGTGGATCCGTGTGAAGGCACCGACATCGCCCGAGTATGCGGAGACAACAAAGCTCATGCGTCAGTTAAATCTGGCAACCGTCTGCGAAGAAGCTGCGTGCCCGAATATCGGCGAGTGCTGGAAGCAAAAACATGCGACCTTTATGATTTTGGGCGCGACCTGTACGCGGGCTTGTTCTTTTTGCAACGTGGCCACGGGTATTCCTGACAAGATGGATCCGTTTGAAGCGGCCCGTGTGGCGATTGGCGTGCAAAAGCTGGGGCTGAAGCATGTGGTGGTGACATCCGTTGACCGCGATGATCTGGATGATGGTGGCGCAGAACAGTTTGTGAAAACCATCAACGAAATCCGCCGCCTGTCACCGGGAACCACGATTGAAATTTTGACACCCGATTTTAAAGACAAAGACAATGCGATTGAACCCATTGTGACGGCACGCCCCGATGTGTTTAACCACAACCTTGAAACCGTGCCGCGTTTGTATCCAACGATCCGCCCGGGATCGCGCTATTTCACATCGTTGGAATTGCTGAACCGCGTGAAAAAGCTGGACCCGACGATTTTTACAAAGTCCGGCATTATGGTGGGCTTGGGCGAGAGCAAAACAGAAGTCATGCAAGTGATGGACGATTTGCGTGCCGCCGATGTAGATTTTCTGACCATGGGCCAGTATTTGCAGCCGACCACAAAACATGCCGCCGTAGAAAAATTCGTCACACCGGACGAGTTTAAATCTTACGAAAGCATCGCCCGTTCCAAAGGTTTCTTGATGGTATCGGCAACGCCTTTGACGCGTTCGTCCTATCACGCAGATGCGGATTTTGAAAAGCTGAAGGCAGCACGCGAAGCAAAACTCGCCGCCGCCGGAAAGTAAGAAGGCGGGCATTCATGCCATCGCATCAGGAAAAACGCATTTTGCCTTATTCGGCCGAACAATTGTTCGACCTTGTGATGGATATTGAAAAATACCCCGAATTTTTACCGTGGTGCTTGGGCGCGCGTATCAACAGCCGTACGAAAAATGAAGTCAGCGCTGATGTGATCGTAGGGTATAAAATGTTCCGCGAGCGTTTTGCCTCCCGCGTGCATTACATTCGCGCACACGCAATCGAGGTGGAATACCTGAAAGGCCCCATGCGCCATTTGCAAAACAAATGGGTTTTCACCAATATGCGGGCCGGCCAGTGCGAAGTGGATTTCTATGTCGATTTTTCACTGGAATCCAAACTGTTTGAAAAGCTGGTGGACCAATTTTTCCACAAGGCATTGGTTAAAATGATCAATGCCTTTGAAGCCCGTGCGATTGAATTGTATGGCGGCGAGCGGCATTGACATAATTCTTTTTCCTGTTATTCTGCCGTTTTTACAGATTCGTTCAGGACAAGGGATTTTAAAATATGTCACAAATTCATGGTTATAGCGGCGCAAAAGATATTCCGATGGACAGTGCAATGGCACAGCGTCTGCGTCAGAAAATTGTAGATATCAAAAAAACCATCATCAGCTATGGCGTCGCGCCAGAAGCCGCCGAAGCCATTGATATTCGCATTACCCAACATAGCCTGACCATCACACCTGAAGAGCGTAGTACAGGTGCATGGCACAGGTATGCAGACGGTCAGCCGTTTTACGCTGTCCAGATTTCTGCACCGGGTGACATGATGGCAGCCTCTGCCGATATGCAGACCCCCTTGCCGCAAATGAAGCCAGAAACGCAAAGCCTGTTTATTGCTTTTGAAATGGGTATGAATTTATTGCCGAAAGGCGATCAAGCTGTGAAGTTTCTTTTCGGTGTGGGTGATGGCGAGTCCAATGGTGTGACGGCAAGTATTCCGATAGCAGAGTTCCAGACTTATACACGCAATGATCCTGCGATGTTTGTGTCTGGGTTGGAAGAGCTTGTTAAAGTACGCCTGAACATGTTGGTGCCCGAAGAAAGCCGTCAACCGAAACCTGCTGCACAAAAACGCAATGCCCCCAAGGGGCCGGGCGGCATGTAAATCAGGCTGCTGTTTGCGGTAAGCTATCTATTTCTGTTTTTAGCATATGCAGTGCTGTTTCCACCGTTGCCATACGCACGGCGGAACGATCGCCGCTGAACAGGTTTTTAATCGCCTCTGCATGCCCGTTGATGCGGTTGCCGATGCCGATATAAACAAGGCCCACGGGTTTATCTGCTGTGGCACCGCCGGGGCCGGCAATGCCTGTTGCGGAAACGGCGACAGCGGCCTGTGACCCCGCCAATGCGCCTTTAATCATCTGAATGGCAATATCGCCACTGACGGCGCCGGATGTTTGCAAGGTGGGCAGATCAACGCCCAATTGTGCGACTTTGGCTTCATATGAATAGCTGGTAAAGCCGCAATCCACCACATCGGAAGACCCTGCAATTTCTGTCAGCGCTGCACCAATCAATCCGCCGGTGCAAGATTCCGCTGTCACGATTTTAATTTTCTTGTCGCGTGCTGCCTGTAGAACAGCCGTTGAGAGCGCGATGATTTCAGGCGGGAAAAAAGACATGCAAGATTACTTCCGCAATGTAAAAAATGAACGAGAAAGGCTGATTTATTTAAACCAGCGTGATGATGGCAAGGCTTGCCACGCCGAAAAAGGCAAAGATGCCTGCCACAACATCATCCAACATCACATAAAGGGCTGTTGCCCGTTCATGGTTGTCGAAGTAGGAAGCGGGCCAAGGTTTGGTGATGTCAAAGAGACGGAATAGCACAAAGGCAATCGCCCATAAGACGGGATTGATGCCAGCGGGAATGCCCGCAATCCACATACCGACGACTTCATCGACCACAATGGCCTGGTCATCTGTCTGGCCGGATTTGCGTCCGTAATAATCAGCGGCAATCGTACCTACCCACATCAACAAGATAGTGGCCAAGATCAAACCCGGAATGCCCGCGATATATTGAATGGCGATTCCGAAGGGGATAGCCGCCAAAGATCCCATGGTGCCAGATGCCGGACGTATGCGCCCTGCGCCAAACCATGTGGCGATCAGAACATTCAGGTTCCTGAATTCCGTTTCCGGTGGCAGGGGGCGGAGGCCAATGAAAGGCTTTTTCGCGTTTTGTGCGGCTGTGGCTTTACTCATCCTGTTCTCCGTGCGGTGGCGCTCTGTTCGTGTTCTACAATATCAGTCTTAAAGGGCAGGCGAACGGTGACGACCGCTTCGGCGGCAATGCCTTCGCCGCGCCCTGCAAAGCCAAGGCCTTCGGTCGTGGTCGCCTTAACGCTGATGCGATCTGTGGGCAGGCAGAGAATGTCTGCAATCCGTGCGCGCATGGCATCGCGGTGCGGGCCGATTTTAGGCGCTTCGCAAATGACCGTCAGGTCTACATGCGTAATCAGGCCATCTTGTGCGCAGATAAGTTGTGCGGCGTGCCGCAAGAAGGCAGCGCTATCGGCACCTTTCCAGCGTTCGTCTTTCGGGCTGAAGTGCATGCCAATATCGCCGTTGCACACTGTGCCTAACAGGGCGTCGGTGATAGCGTGCAGGGCCACATCTGCATCCGAATGGCCATCCAGCACTTTATCGTGCGGCAACGTAATGCCGCCGATGATCAAGCGATCAAGGTCATGCCGTGGCGGTACGAGACGGTGTACGTCATAGCCTTTGCCTGTACGAATATCTTGCCGCGCAACAGCCAGTATTTGTGCAGCGTTACTTAAACTGTCTGCATAGGTCACTTTGATGTTTTGAGGGTCACCCTGTACCATGCGTATCGCACCGCCAGATTTTTCGACTAGGGCGGCATCGTCCGTCAAGCTCTCCGCTGCATATTGCAGATGCAAAGCATGGATCAGGTTGAAGTCAAACCCTTGCGGCGTTTGCACGGTATAGAGGTTGTTGCGATCTTCTGTCGAGACCTGCCCATTGTTTTGTAAGCGTTTGATGGTATCCGTCACAGGAATACCCGGCAATACAGCGGCATCGCCGGATTGCAAGCAGCTGGTAATCGCCGAAATCAAGGCCGCCGATAAACAAGGACGTGCCGCATCGTGAATCAAAACAAAATCGGGCGGTGTTTCTTGCGCAGCCAGTGCATCAAGGCCAAGGCGCACAGATTCTTGACGCGAAGCACCGCCAAGAATAGGCGCAAGTGTTTGCGCACCCGCAGTGGCTGTGGTGAATAAATCTTGATGATCGGGATGGATGACCACATGCACGCTGTCAATTTCATGGTGGCTGGCCAGCGTATCTAGACTCCAACGGAGCAGGGGTTTGCCCAAAAGTGGCTGGTATTGCTTGGGCATGGATGCCGCGCCAAAACGTGTACCACTGCCAGCGGCGACAACGAGTGCGGCAATTTTCGGGGTTTTATTATTCATAATGCATAACCCATTCGGAAAAGACTGGCTTTCTTGGCCATTAACGCCTGCAAATAAGCTCTTATTCGCACTTTAGGGCTTGGCGCCGCATGGGTCAACGCTTGTTATTTGCCTAAAAATAGTGCAGATATATGGCACTGCATAAAAAATAGGCGGTTCACGCAAACGACGTATGAACCTGCCCAAAAACAGAGCAAAACATGCGTGGTGTGAATATAAAAGACGTGCCGGTGATTGTGCCGATACAGCAGCAGGATGTGGCAATGCCCATGCCTGCTTTTTACATGCTGTCTGGGTTGCAGGCTTTGCCGGATGCGGTGGTGGTGCTGGATGCTGCAAGCCAGATTGTTTTCGCCAATCACGCCGCCGCAGATTTTTTGGGCATGAGCGAAAAAAGCCTGATCGGCAAAACGCTGACGGATATTTTGGGGCATAACCATCCGGTGATTGACTCTTTTGCGGCTGCACAATCGGGGCAGGCGTTGACATTACGTGATTTGGATATGCTGTCAAAACCCGTCAGCTATTTGTCCGTGGTGCCTATGGAAGATACGCCTGTTGTGGTTTTGTCATGGCGGCACGATATTCTGCCTATGCGCCATGACTGGATTGATAAAATCCGCCAAAGCCTGAAACCTGCGCAACAGCTGACACAAATGCTGGCACATGAAGTGCGCAACCCGCTGGCGGGTATTCGCGGTGCGGCACAATTGCTACAAAAAGCAGATTTGCATGAAGATGATTTGGCGCTGGCGCGGTTGATTGAAGATGAAACCCAGCGCATTGCCCGCTTGGTTGAAAAAGTGAATGTTTTTGACAGTGCGCCGCGTAGCGAGTTTTGTGCGTTGAACATTCATACTGTCACAGACCATGTGACAAGTCTGGTGCGTGCTGGCATCTGCGCTAATATTAAGGTCGAAACACGCTATGATCCATCACTGCCAGAGATTGAAGGCCATGCGGATCGTTTGATACAAGCGGTTTTGAATATCGTTAAAAACGCGGCAGAAGCAAATGCCGCCGTGATTATGCTGCGCAGTTATTACGACACGGCTGCCGGATTTCATCCCGAAAGCGGTCAACGCTTACCCGTGACGCTGGAAATTTCAGACAATGGCCATGGTATGGATGCGCAAACAACGGCCCGCCTGTTCGAACCTTGTTTTACAACAAAAACGCAGGGCGAGGGGCTGGGGCTTGCGATTGTTTCACAAATTATTGACGATCATGGCGGCGTTGTGACGGTTTCAAGCCATGCGGGTGCGACAGCATTTCGCATCAGCCTGCCGATGCTGCAAACAAAACCGCGTCATAAGCCTGCCAAAGGGAGTGCACCCGTATGAGCATGACAGACATCAAAACAATTCTGATTGCTGACGACGATGCTTCTATCCGCACTGTGTTGACGCAAGCCTTGAAGCGCGAAGGCTATGAAGTCTTAGCTGCCGATAATGGCGCTACGCTTTATCAATGGGTACTGGAAGGCAAAGGCGATCTGGTCATTACCGATGTGATGATGCCGGGTGAAAACGGGCTGGATCTGATCCCGAAAATTCACCGCCGGATGCCGGATATGAAGGTCATTGTCATCAGCGCACAAAATGCTTTAACGACAGCCGTTTCTGCATCTGAAAAAGGTGCTTTGGATTATTTGCCGAAGCCCTTTGATATCGATGCGCTCTTGACCATGGTGCGTGGCGCGTTCCGCCGCCGTCAGGCATCGGAGCAAAATAACGCGATTGATATTGCAGCAGCACTTGATAAATCTTTTGTCATCGGCCAGTCACGTGCGATGCAAGATATTTACCGCACAATTGCCAGATTGCAAAACGCTGACCTCACCGTGCTGATGACGGGCGAGTCAGGCACTGGCAAAGAAGTGATTGCCCGCGCCCTGCACCAATATAGCCATTGGAAATCCGGCCCCTTTGTAGCTGTGAATATGGCAGCGATCCCGCGCGAATTGATCGAGAGCGAGCTTTTTGGTCATGAAAAAGGCGCCTTTACAGGTGCCACGCAAAAAAACATTGGCCGTTTTGAACAAGCCGAAGGCGGTACGCTGTTTTTGGATGAAATCGGTGACATGCCTTTTGATGCACAAACAAGGCTTTTGCGTGTGTTGCAAGAAGGTGAATTCACCCCCGTTGGCGGTCGCCGTGGTGTCAAAACCCGCGTGCGCATTATTGCCGCCACGCATCAGGACATACGTGCCTTGGTACACAGCGGGAAATTCCGCGAAGATTTGTACTATCGTCTGAACGTCGTGCCATTGCATGTGCCGCCTTTGCGCGAACGTGCGGAAGATATTCCGGCACTGGTACAGCATTTCACAGGCATGACCGGACAGGCCAAGGTTTTCGAACCGGCCGCTATGCAAGCCATCCAAGCGCACCGCTGGGCCGGTAATATCCGCGAGTTGGAAAACTTTGTGAAGCGGTTGGCTGCACTGCATGCCGAAGATATTATTGATATCTCTACCGTGCAGGAAGAACTGGCACGCCTGAAAAACAATGCAACATTGATGGTAAACGGGCAGGGGGCAGATAACAGCAGTAGCCTATCCGCCACGGTGGAGCGTATTTTGGCTACCGATATGCAGGCGTTTGAACAGCCTGATTTATATGCACGTATGATCCGTCAGGTCGAAAAACCGTTGATTATGCAGGTTTTGGCCTATACCCGTGGCAACCAGATCCGCGCTGCGGAAATCTTGGGGCTGAACCGCAATACCTTGCGCAAAAAAATCCGCGAGCTGGATATAGATGTGAAAAGGACGTAAATAAAAATGTCGCTTAGTGTTCTAAATCCGCAAGGACGCCTTTATAAACTTGCCCATAGTGTGTCAAACCTGACGCTGTCCCGGCGCGTGGCGATTTTTCTGGCGTTTGCGGCCGTGGCGTCTTGCGTTGCAACCTATATGGTGCTGACGCGTCGCACGGCGGATATTAATACAGTTTACTGGCTGCTGAACCTTGATCTTGTGTTGCTCTTGTTGCTGGGCACCGTTATTGCCCGTCAG
>JBGTNC010000152.1:0-3604 GCA_041743265.1 Alphaproteobacteria bacterium
CTTGGTGTGAATATCGCCCATGGCCCTGAAAACGCAACGCACTTAAAAGGCCTCGGCGCGGATGATGTGACGGTGGCGGATCTTTTGACCGCTGTGCACAAAAATATCATGGCGCTGTATGCGGTATGGAAAGAAAATGGCTTTGAGCCGATCCGGCAAGCATGGCTTGGTTATGCGGCCTTTATCGGGCAAGAAATTAATGTGCGCCTGCCGACAGAGACGTTCCGCGCAACGTTTCTGGGCATTGATGCTGCAGGCGCTTTACAGGTAACAATGCCGGACGGCAGCACCAAGCTGATCGCATCCGGCGAGGTATATACAACATGACAAAACTATTAACTGCCGATTTTAAAATGAAGCCAGATGCGGTTTATTTCGTACCGCTCGGCGGCTGTGGCTTTTTCGGGGCCAACATGGCGCTCTATGGCCATCAGGGCGAATGGATCATGGTGGATTGCGGCATGGGCTTTGCCGATGACACCATGCCAGGTGTTGATATTCTGCTCCCCGATCCAGCCTTCGCTGCCACTTTGGGTAAAAAATTATTGGGTCTGGTCTTCACGCACGGGCACGAAGATCATATCGGCGCGATCGAACATTTGTGGCCGCGCATTAAAACCCCGCTCTATGCAACGCCGTTTACAGCGGAGCGTGTGCGTCAGGATTTGACCGAGCAAAGCTGGGGCCAGCAAGCAAAACTGCATAAAGTCGATCCGACCAAAACATTACAACTGGGCCCATTTGCTATCAATTTTATCCCTGTGGCGCATTCGATACCGGATGCCTATGCCCTTGCGATTACAATCGGTGATGTGGGTACGGTCTTGCATACAGGTGACTGGAAACTGGATCCGGAACCGATTGTCGGTCATGTAACAGATGAAGCAGGATTGCAAAAACTGGGCGATGCCGGTGTCTTGGCGATTATTGGTGATTCAACCAATGCCATGGTGCCCGGTCATTCGGGGTCTGAACGTGTGGTGGGCGAAAACCTGACAGAATTGTTTGGGGAATTTGATGGCGCGATTGTCGTCAGCTGTTTTTCCACAAACGTGGCGCGTGTGATGAGCATTCACAAAGCTGCAAAAGCCAATAACCGTCAAGTTTGTTTGGTTGGTCGTTCGCTCTGGCAAGTAGATGATGCTGCGCGCAATTGTGGCTATCACAAAGGTATCGCACCGTTTCTGGACGGTGATGTGGCAAGCAGCCTGCCTGCTGAAAAGCTCGTCTTTATCTGTACCGGATCACAAGGGGAGCCACGCGCCGCATTGTCGCGTATCTCCAACGATGATCATCGGCAAGTGCGTTTGGCACCCGGTGATGTTGTCATTTTCTCCTCCCGCACCATTCCCGGCAATGAACGCGCGATTGAGCGTATCAAAAACCGCTTTTATGCCATGGGTGTTGATATCGTCACGGAAAGCGATGCGCCCATTCATGTCTCGGGCCATCCATATCGCGAAGAGCTTAAAAAAATGTACAGCTGGGTACGGCCCAAGTTTGCTATCCCCGTACATGGTGAGCGCATGCAGATGGAAAAACACGGCCTGCTGGCGCGTGAATGCGGCGTTGAAAATGCTGTTATTCCTGAAAACGGGATTGTCATTGAAATCACGCGTGATGCTATCCAAGAAATTGGCAATGTAGCAAGCGGCGTACTGGCGATTGAAGGTAAACGTCTTGTGGCGACCAATCACGAAGCCATTCTGGCGCGCAAGCGTATCATGTGGAATGGCAGCCTTGTCGTCACTGCCGTTGTAGATGCGCAAGGAAAGCTGTTATCCGCGCCTCAAATCACGGCATTGGGTCTGCTGGATGAAAACAGCGAGCTGGATGCGGGATACATCGAAGATGTCTGCGCTGAAATTGATGAAACAGTTCGTAACTTGTCAAAAGCAGATCGTCAGGATGACGCGGCACTGGCTGAAGCTGTACGTATTACCGCCCGCAAGTTCTTTGCTGCACGGTTTGACCGTAAACCACAAACCCGCGTACATCTGGTAAGGGTATAACGGCATGGAAATCTCATATGCTTTCTTTATCTATCTGCTGATTTGGTGGGTGATGCTGTTTACCATCTTGCCGATTGGGGTAGAGCGGAACGATGAAGCGGGCAAGGGTTATGACACCGGTGCGCCTAAAATTCCAAACCTGAAAAAGAAACTGGTCTGGAATACAATCCTGTCCGCCATCATTCTGGCGGTTATCTGGATATTGGTTGAAATGGATGTTATTCGTTGGCGCGAATGGTTTGATGGGAGTGGGTTTTGATGAAAAGTTATCGTTTGATATTGCTGACCGTTTTATTTGCTGTCATCGCTGTACCAGCGCAGGCACAGACTGTTGTGATTGAAGATAGCGCCTGTCGCGCTCTTGTACGTCACCAGCCCTCGGCAGATGCGACCTATCAACCGGGCGTGGATGTTCACGGCAATCCGGTGGTGGAGGCCGATATTAACGCAAATCCCGTGAAGGTGCCGGAGACCATCAGGTTTAATATTACGGTGGATGTTGCAAAGCACGCAGGGCTGAATGTACCCACGGGTACAGAAATGCAGGCTGTGATGGGCACTGTCGAAATCCAGCCCGATGGCCGCATGACGTTTAACGGGGAGCCGATGGAAGGGCAATCAGAAGCTGCCCTTTATGCCCTATGTGCTGAGAAACAGCATAAAAAGCACCAAAAACCAATGCTTCAAAAACAACCCGATATTACCTATAATCGGTAAAATTTTATCCACACCTTAAAAGATATCAGAGGCGGCAGACCATGGCTGAGGCAGCACAAAAAATGAAGAATGCAAAAACAGCAATTACCCCGACACGGGAAGAAAACTTCCCCGAGTGGTATCAGCAGGTTATCAAAGCCGCTGACATGGCAGAAAATGCCCCCGTGCGTGGTTGCATGATTATCAAGCCCTATGGCTTTGCCATGTGGGAACATATCCAAAGACATCTGGATACGATGATCAAGCAAGAAGATGTGCAGAACGCATACTTTCCACTGCTGATCCCTATGAGCTATATCGCAAAGGAAGCAGAGCATATTGATGGCTTTGCCAAAGAATGCGCGATTGTGACGCACCACCGCCTGTCGGTTGATGAGAAGACAGGCCTGCTGGGGCCAGATAAAGATTCACAGCTGGCAGAACCTATGGTGATCCGCCCGACGTCGGAGACGATTATCGGTGAGTCCATGAAAAACTGGGTGCAGTCCTATCGCGACTTGCCGCTGAAACTGAATCAGTGGTGCAACATTATGCGTTGGGAAATGCGCCCGCGTATTTTTCTGCGCACGTCTGAATTCTTGTGGCAAGAGGGGCATAATGCTTTTGCAACGGCGGAAGAAGCCGATACCGATGCGCGCCGCATGCTGGAAGTATACCGCACGATGTACGAAGACTATTTGGCTATCCCGACCATCCCCGGTGTGAAAACAGCGGAAGAGCGTTTCCCCGGCGCGATTGAAACCTATACGCTGGAAGCCTTCATGCAAGACGGCAAAGCATTGCAGGGCTGCACATCGCATAACCTTGGACAGACGTTTGCAAAATCTTGCGATATTAAATATCTGGATAAAGACGGCACCCAAAAACTGGCTTGG
>JBGTNC010000153.1:0-3313 GCA_041743265.1 Alphaproteobacteria bacterium
ACTGAATGTTTGTTGCGTGCGGCGGGACTTCCAGAACTCTCGTTATCAACGCCGGATGCAGTCTTGGGGAATTGGAATCAGTCGCATGACCCACACTCTAAGCGTTATATACTTGATGGAAAGGGCGCAAATTTAAGCCCATTGGCTTTGGCCATGATGCAAAGCCAAGTAGAGCGCTCCGCAGATGCAGAGAAAATAAAAATGCTGCAGAATATGCTTGAAGACAGCCCGTCTAGTTTCCCACATAACATGACAACTTCAGCACCGCAATCCTTCACGGACTATGACCTTGCGGTGCTCTCAATACTTTACTGTACGCAGCTTGCGCCAGGTATGGGTCGCTTTGATGTTCTGGAGGAACTTACGACTAAGGCTGATTGTTTCAAAAACCTGCCTCCGGTAAGAATACATTAAGTAGGGTCAGGAATAGAATTTCAGAAAATTGTTGCTCGGCCTAAAAGGCGGGGGCTTTGATTATTGAAGGGGGGTTCTATCAGCTTAAGTAAAAATGGCGGTGTATGCAGTCTGCCGATAACCTGTCTCGGGCACAATTCCCTGTTTAACTGGGAAAATACAGGCAATATTTCAATTTTTGGCGCCCGGCAGTTGCCCTGTTTGCGCAGTATATCCCCGTAATTCGGGTCTTAAGGCGCTTTTCCTGCTATTCGCTGATCCAAAAATAACAGGGTAAAACCCTATAGCTTAACAGGGACGAATACGCAGGGAACTGGGGGGTGCGCAAGCCGCGTGGCCAGTTATACCTCTAAGCCATTATCTAAGTTGTTGTTTCACTTGATTACTATTGCCGCGCAAGCTACCGTTTGTGTGTGGGCACATTGCTGCCCACCGGGGCTTTAGAATCCCGCTATTGCCGGATGGTATGTCCGTGATCATGCCGCTTCTCGACCTTTATGGCCGGGAGGCGGCGACGTATGTCCAAGCCTCGCGGCTAAAGGTCGCCGCGGTCGTTTCAGTACGGCTTCTAAACTCCCGGTCGCCAGAGAATTCTGGCGGCCGATTGTTTAAAGGGAGCCGCATCATGGTAACACTCGCGCAGATACTTCAATCTCAATCTTCGATTCTGGAAGGCAAGCGCGTCAAGCTGGTCCGGCATAAAGATAGCCGCGCCGAATACCGCGATGCGATCAAGGATCGCAGCAAGCTTCTGTCCTATCAACAAAAGCAGGGCCGGGATGCTTTCGGAGACTGCGAGTATATCGTATCGTTCATGGGGCTCGAGCGGAGCAGGTCCTTGTTTTTCGGAGTTTTCAAGGTACTGGGCAGCCAGTTTGTTGACGGTCATTACCTTTACAATCTTCAACAGGTCGAAGCGTTTGATGGTCTCGTTGATCGGCTTGTGATTGACTGGGGCGCGAGCGCCCGCGCCTGGCTGCAATGGTATGATCGCCAAGAAAAAGCCGTCATTGAGATATTACCCTCCGGATATATTGGCAGCTTCCCGGGATTACAGGATTTTGTACTGGAATTTGACGAGCTAAAAACGTTGATCGACAACCCTGAGGCGAATCATGACTGGAACCACCACCTCTCGGCCGTGAATGGCGTTTATCTTATCAAGCGCATGGTAAAAGAAGCAGAGGAGAGCGCCGGTGAGGATAAAAAGCGTAAAGAATCTGTAGAAATCAAGAATCGTGCTGAAGCGCTCGTTCACACGACAGAAAAAACACTCAAAGAATTGGGAGATAAAGTACTTCCTGCCGATCGAAGTGCCGTGGAAACAGCTATCTCCGATCTCAAGTCGATCATGAGTGGTGAAGACATTTCCGCTATCCGAAAAAATACAGAGACGCTACGGGAGACTTCAATTAAGTTAGGGGAGGGGCTCTATCGAGAGGGGCAGGAAGATTCTCAAGGATCAGACGGATCACGGGCTGACTCTTCTCAAGATAGCAAGACATCCCCTAATGTTGAAGAACCTCCAGTCGTAGATGCTGAATTCACAGAGGTTGATGGACATGACAACAAGAATAAATCAGCTTGATAGCTAGATTTTGGTTATATCCAGATGATATTGAAACGCTATTTGATATGGTGTCTGTGGGCACAAGGATGACTATCGTCGATATGCGGTACTAAACATTGGCGTGTCGCAATTATTTTAGTTTTTCTATTGCTATCATGATGTCTGTTTGGATTTGTGAAGATTGCTGAGCAATTGCATGCGTAAATTTTTGCATATCCACGCGTAGGCCGTATAACTGATCCAGCAATGACAGTACAACATCTATACCGTCATCGTTGACTTTTATTTCCTGTGTTAAATGGCAGATAAGTTGCAGCCGCGCGATATCAATTTCTTGAAAATGCGATCCTTCAGCATTGGGAATGGGTCGGAGCCACTGACGGGAAATATACTTATCTAGCATCATGGTATCAATGCGGTTTCCGATCATCTCTAAAACTTCTTCGCGCGTTTTCATGGGGCGCTCTCCGTTATTTTTCGTGGATTATAAGAATGTGTCTCTGACCATTTTTGGATCACTTCTTCCAGTTCACTGTCGATTTCTTTTGGCATGACAATTTTCAGCTTCACATACTGATCTCCGCCCTTGATGCCTTTACCTTTCAGGCGCAACATCAGGCCGGAGCTGGCACCTTTTGGGATAGTCATTTCCGCAGGGCCACGAATCATAGGGACCTCGATCTTTTTGCCCAGAATACTTTCCTGCAAAGCGATGGGGGCCTCGATATAAATATCTTTACCCTTGCGTGTGAATGCTGGATGCGGCCGGATGTGAAATTCTACATAGGCATCTGAAGCTGCTCGCGGGCCCTGGCCCTTTAGGCGCAGTTTCTGCCCTTCTTCTATACCTTCGGGAATATTGATTTCCAGTGTTTTTCCGTCTGGCATGGTAACGCGCTTCTTGGCGCCGCAAGCAGCCTCCAGAAAATCTATGTCGATACTGTAATGAGCGTCAGCAGGCGAGCGCTTAAATCCGCTGCGGGATCCCCCGCCTATGTCACCAAATAGGTCCTCAAAACTGGAGAAGCCGAAATCGCCACCGTTAAAATTATAACGAGCTCCTTGAGGCCCTTCGGCGTGATCTCGATAGGTGCGCTGTTGTTGCTGTTGCTGGCCATCTATATCTATTTCGCCACGGTCAAAGGCTTGGCGCTTCTCTTTGTCTGAAAGAAGATCGTTCGCCGCATTTAATTCTTTGAATTGAACATCTGCACTTTTATTGCCGGGATTTAGGTCGGGATGGATCTTCTTGGCCAGCTTGCGATAGGCCAGCTTGATTTCTGCCTCGCTTGCGTTTTTTTTAACGCCCAATACCTCATAGGGGTTTTT
>JBGTNC010000154.1:0-2497 GCA_041743265.1 Alphaproteobacteria bacterium
GGCAATTCTTCTTGCATATAGCTATCCCAGACCAGCTCCATTTGCAGGGCATGGATATCCTCGGTAGGCTTGCCGTAGTGCCTTGTGATATGCCCGCCCACAAAACGCTGATCCAACACAGCAGAAAAATCACCGCTGCCAGCCGCAACCAAGGCGGCTTGTGCCATTTCAGGTGCACAGCTGGTACCCCGTGCCGAGCCTAAATTTAAATCCCACAAACGCCCATCAAACAATCTGGGCACTTGCGAGCGGATAGAATGCGCATCGTATAAAATGGCATAGCCGAATTCTTGTTTTAAAAGCCGCAACTCTTCTGCCAGCATTTCATGGTAGGGCAACCAATATGCGGCCACCCGGTTGATCTTTTCAATATCATCCGGCTCTTCGCCTTCCTGATATATTTTTTCACCATCAAACGTTTCCAAGGGGCACAGGCCTGTCTTAACCTGCCCCGGATACAAATCCGCATCATCTTGCGGGCGGTTCAAATCAACGACGTAGCGTGAATGCGTGGACATCAAAATACCGATCCCCATCTGCTCGGCAAAGGCATAGAGCTTGTCCACATGCCAATCTGTATCAGGCAGCTTCAACGCGGCCGGTGTCAAACGGCGTTTAATATCGGGCGGCAAAAACGTGCCCATATGTGGAATGCTGATCAATAATGGTGTGGCACCCCGTATCAAACGACGGATTTGCATGACGACCCCCTAATCTGCGAAAGACGGCAACATTTTACGGCCCACGAAGGGCAAGAAAGTGCCCGCCTCCACCAATCGCGTGGCGATGCGAATATCTGGTGCGAAATAATGATCTTCGTGATAATGCCCGACCTGCTCGCGCAAAATACGCATGACATTTTGCAAAGGCGGCGCTGTCAATAACGGGAAATGGAAGTCCACCCCCTGTGCAGCAGCCAAAAGCTCCACCCCCACCACATTCGCGGTATTGGTGGTCATGTCGTACAAACGCCTTGCCGCATAGGTTGCCATACTGACATGGTCTTCCTGATTGGCCGATGTCGGGATACTGTCCACACAAGCCGGGTGCGCCAGCGCTTTATTCTCCGACACCAAGGCAGCAGCCGTCACATGCGCGATCATGAAACCGGAATTCACGCCTGCATCTTTAACCAGAAACGGCGGCAGGCCGCTGATTTTGTGGTCAATCAACATGGCAATGCGTCGTTCACTCATGCTACCAATTTCAGCAATGGCAAGCGCCAGCGTGTCAGACGCCATAGCAACAGGTTCTGCATGAAAATTACCGCCGGACTTCACCGTGCCATTCTCCAGAAACACTAACGGATTGTCTGTTACGGCATTTGCTTCGTTCAGAAAAATGCCCGCTGCAAAACGGATATGATCCAGACACGCCCCCATCACCTGCGGCATACAACGCAAGCTATAAGGATCTTGCACTTTATCGTCTGCATCGCTGTTGTGGGATTTGCGAATAGCGCTGCCTTTGAGCAAGTTGATATAAGCCTTGGCCACATCAATCTGCCCCTTTTGACGGCGCACGCGTTGAATCTCCGGCGAGAACGGCGTTGTGGAGCCTTTGGCAGCATCCAGACTGAGTGCACCGGATACCACGGCAGCCGCAAAACAATCTTCCGCACCAAATAAGCCACGCAGGGCAAGAGCTGTGGACACTTGTGTGCCGTTAATCAGGGCGAGGCCTTCCTTGGGCGCTAGCTGCAAAGGTTTCATGCCTTGCTTGCGCAGTTCCGTCTTGGCGTCTTTCAAAATACCGTTCACACGCACCTGCCCCGCACCAATCAAGGGCAGAGATAAATGCGCAAGCGGTGCCAAATCACCAGATGCCCCGACTGATCCTTTCTCAGGGATACAGGGGTAAATTTCGCGGTTATACAGCTCGATCAAAAAATCGACCACTTCGCGGCGTACGCCGGAATAACCCTGCGACAACGCGTTAATTTTTAAAAGCAAAATGAGGCGAACAACATCATCATCCAAAAAACGGCCCACACCTGTGGCATGTGACAAAATCAGATTACGTTGCAGTTTCTCAAACTGGTCGGGCGCAATCTTGACCTTGGCCAATGCGCCAAAACCCGTATTGATGCTGTAAACCGTGCGGCCATCATCAATAATGTTCTGCACAAGTTTTTGCGAAAGATCGATATCCTTATACGCTGATGCCTGCAACGCCACAGGAAAATGATGCTTGGTCAACATCCGCAGCGTGCCCAGCGTCATTTCGCCTGGTTTTATAACGATTTTTTTCATGCTTTTTTACTCCGTATCATCGGCAGGTGCAGGTCTTTTTCCTCTGCGCAGTCGATGGCAATATCATAGCCGGCATCCGCATGACGCATCACGCCGGTCGCCGGATCATTGGTTAAAACATTTTGCAAACGGCGCGCGGCATCTTCGGTACCATCGGCCACCACCACCATACCGGAGTGTTGCGAAAAGCCCATGCCCACACCCCCGCCATGGTGCAGCGATACCCACGTGGCACCACTTGCGGT
>JBGTNC010000155.1:0-11785 GCA_041743265.1 Alphaproteobacteria bacterium
CAGATCTGCGCGGATATCTTCCACATCTTCAAGGCCGATGTGCAAACGCAGGGAAAACCCTGTTTCTGTCCAGCTTTCTGCTGTCCGGATGGGTTTGGGCTGCTCAGGGAATAAAAGAGATTCAAACCCGCCCCAGCTGAAGCCTAGATTGAAAATTTCCATACCATCTAGCATGGCTTTGATCTTTTCGCGGTTTGTTTCGTGCAAAATGATGCCGAAGGTGCCGGAAGATCCTTTGTAATATTTTTTCCAGTTCTCGTGCCCCGGGCAAGAGGGCAGGGCCGGATGGCGCACGGTTTTGACAGCCTTTTGGCTTGTGAGCCATGTGGCAATGTCGAGCGCGTTTTTCTGGTGTTGCTGCATCCGTACATTCAGCGTGCGCAAACCGCGCAGACCTAAATAAAGTTCTTCCGATCCGCCGCATAACCCCAGCATCAGCGCAGCGCGCTTGACTTCTGGCCAGGCCGCTTCGTTGGTGGAAACAACACCTAGCATGACATCCGAATGACCGGAGACATATTTGGTGGCAGACATAACCGAAATATCAATGCCGAAATCCAGAGGCTGGAAAAACAGCGGTGTTGCCCAGCTGTTATCAATCGCGGTTTTGATGCCGGCTTTTTTGGCAGCGGCAGTAATCGCGCCAATGTCTTGCACTTCAAACGTCAGCGATCCGGGTGCTTCCATGAAAACCAGTTTGGTATTGGGGCTGAACAGTTTTTCGATTTCAGCGCCAATCATCGGCGGGTAATATTCAACATTCACACCAAAGCGGCGCAGGATTTCTTCGCAAGATTTGCGGCTGGGGCCATAACAGTTATCCGTCATTAGGATATGGTCACCAGATTCTGCGAAGGCGATGAGCGCTGTCACAATCGCGGAAAGACCAGAGCATGTGGCAACACTGCGATAAGCGCCTTCAATCGCGGCTATGCCCTCTTCAAAGGCAGCGCTTGAGGGTGTGCCTGCGCGGCCATAAGAATAGGGCACGTTCGGCACTTTTTCGAATTCGTCATAGGTGCGAAAGACGATGGTGGACATGCGGTGTGGCGGTACGTTGACCGCGCCATGATATTCATCCGGCTTTGACCCCGCATGGGTCAAAAGTGTTTCGAAGCTTTTTTTGCTCATGGCTCGTCGCCCTGTTTTTTAGGAAGGTTCGGATTGCCGCCCCATTCCGTCCATGAACCATCATAGATGGCTACATCCGGATAACCAGCTTCGTGCAGGGCGAGCGCGACAATACCCGCCGTGACGCCACTGCCACAACTGGCGGCAAGCGGTTTGTTCAACGGCACGCGGTGTGTGCTGATGATTTGTTTGATTTCGGTCACAGATTTCAACAGGCCCGTGTTGCGGTCTAGAAGATCGGCAAAGGGGAGGTTGAGGGAGTTCGGGATATGTCCCGATTCAACACCTTCGCGCGATTCAGGTACATCACCGCTGTATCTTGCGCGGTCACGGGCGTCGAGTAACGTGAAGGTCTGTTTCGACAGGTTGGCAAAAATATCATCCTGCGTTTTCAACAATTCTGGTCGATGCGTCGCCACATAAGACACCGGTGTGTAAACCTCGGGCACGTCGGGGCGCGGCTCTACGGGCAGGCCTTCGTCTACCCAGCCTGGCAACCCGCCGTTTAAAACAAGTACGCGTTGATGGCCAAAGGCGCGGAACATCCACCACGCACGGCTGGCAGCCATATGCATGCCGCTGCGGTCATAGATGATCACTTGGTCGCTATTGGTAATACCCAGTGCGCCCACTTTTTGCGCAAAAACATCTGCGGAGGGCAGTGTATGCGCGAGTTTGGCATCAGGGTCGGCCACAGCGTCAATATCAAAATCAATGGCCCCCGCAATACGCACGGGCAACAGCGGCTGGTGGTAACTGGCATCAAGAATTTTTAATCCCGGACTGCCGAGCAGCGGGAGAAGTTCCGGCGACGAGATAAGCGCCGATGGTACTGTTATTTTGTCGTCATCAACCATTCTTGGCGAATTTTCCCGTGGTGGCGTGCGAACCAGTTTAGAAGAATGCATGCGGCTGCATTCATAATTTTACCGTCATCTAGAAGTGTCAGAACTTCCGATACGGGCAGAATATGTGTTTTGATTTCTTCGCCCTCATGCTCCATGCCAAAAATACCGCTTTCGGTTTTGGCAATGCGGCCTAGGTAGAGGTGAAATTCTTCGGCAAGGCAGCCAGCGCTGGTATAGCATTTGCTGACAAAAACCAGATCAGTGACAGCGGCGCCGGTTTCTTCCAAGGCTTCGCGGCGGGCCGCGTCTTCGGTGCTTTCGCCGTCATCGACGGCACCGGCGGCCACTTCTAGTAAAAACGGGTCTTCCGCGCCAGCCAGCATCGCACCCAGGCGGAATTGCTGGTTCAATAAAATTTCATCTGTTTCAGGGATATACAAAAGAACCGCCGCCATTTTGCTGCAGAACATCACTTCGCGCGACATTTCGGTCGCCATGCCATCGTGCTTCAGGCTGCGCGGTTGGCAGGTGATGCTTTCTAAACGATGATAGCCGTCAAACTCGACCTTGCGGTCCAGAATGCGGGCATGGGGAAATTTCTCGACGGTCTTTGCTTGTGTCATGGTCTTGATGGGCTGTCCTGTTAATTTCTGTTCTATCAGAAGGATTTAACCTTCAGCTTACGCTGCCTTGGGGCGGGGTGCAAGCCACCGTCCGCCCTA
Organism: Alphaproteobacteria bacterium; assembly: GCA_041743265.1. Lineage (GTDB taxonomy): Bacteria > Pseudomonadota > Alphaproteobacteria > Micavibrionales > UBA2020 > UBA2020. The sequence goes on from JBGTNC010000155.1 coordinate 2,702, forward strand.
TTTTACCTAAGCATATCAAAAACTTGGCAGGCAGCGCAGGGTTTGGCGGGTGACGTCCGTGTCAAAAGCGGTGAAAATGAATAATTGCGGCGAAATAAGGGGATAGAGAACCTTGATCACAAAAAAATCATTTCTGGGCGTTGTTTTGGTTCTGTGCGCCATGGTGGGCGGGTACTTCTATGTGCAGGCCGATACGGCCCGCGCTGGCCGCGACAGTATCGGCGCTGTGGAAACGGTGGTGCAGGGCACGATCGAAGAATTGGTCACGGCACAGGGCAAGTTGGAGCCGCGCGACTATGTTGATGTCGGCGTGCAGGTATCCGGTCAGCTGGAAAAAATTCATGTGGAACTGGGCGATACGGTTAAGGTCGGCCAGCTGATTGCCGAGATTGACCCGCAGTTATATGAAGCAAAGGTAGAGGCAGATGAAGCCCGCGTAAAAACCCTGAATGCACAAATCGCACAACAAGAAGCATCCATTGACCTTGCGCGGCTGCAACACGCGCGTAATGAAAAGCTTGTGGCAAGTGGCGCTATCAGTCGCGATGCTTTTGATAATACCCATACAGCGCTGAAAGTCGCTGCGGCTCAGCTGGATGCCTTACAAGCGCAGATGGAAGAGGCACAGTCCACATTGGAAGGTGATCGCGCCAATCTTGGCTATACCAAAATCTATGCACCGATGGATGGCACAGTGGTGGTGAAAGATGTGCGCGAGGGCCAGACCTTGAACGCCAGCCAGACGGCGCCCACCGTGGTGCAGCTGGCTAATCTGGATGTGATGACCGTGCGCGCGCAAGTGGCAGAGGCAGATGTGATGCGCCTGAAGCCTGCGATGGATGTGTATTTTACAACGCTGGGCTCGCAAGGGCGGCGTTGGAACGGTACGGTGCGCCAGATTTTACCTTCCCCTGAAGTCATCAACGCTGTCGTGCTTTATCATGTGCTGGTGGATGTCGATAACAAAGACCGCCAGTTGATGACGGGGATGAGCACGCAAATGTTTTTTGTGCTGGGCCGTGCGGAAAATAAACCGCTGGTGCCTGTGGCGTCTTTGGGCAAACGCCTGACAGATCAGGATAATGATCTGGGTGCGGCATATCAGGTGAAAGTCATGACCAAAGGTGGCATGGCCGTAGACCAAACAATCCACATCGGATTGATGAACCGCACACAAGCCGAAGTGCGGGATGGATTGCAGGTGGGGGATAAAATTCTGGCCAATCCGGCCTTGCTGCCTGCGTCAGCGGCGCAAAAATCAGGTGGTGGCCGCGGTATGCGCGGTATGCCGCGCTTGTGAAAATCTTTTCGTTTAACCGAATGGCGGTCTTTTGATGCACAGCCTGATCGAGCTTGAAAATATATGCCGGTATTACCAAAGCGGGGATGTCACCGTCCGCGCGTTGGATGATGTATCCGTGCGTATTGCCGCGGGCGAATTTGTGGCCATTATGGGGCAATCAGGGTCGGGTAAATCAACGCTGATGAATATTCTGGGCTGCCTCGATCAGCCGACAGCGGGCAGTTATAAGATTTTGGGGCAAGAAGCATCACGGTTGCAGCCGGATGAATTGGCAGGTTTGCGCCGCCGTACTTTTGGTTTTATTTTTCAGCGGTACAACCTGCTGGCAACGGCGACGGCAGCAGAGAATGTCGCAATCCCCGGTCTTTATGACGGTTTATCGCGTAAAGACCGCAATACCCGTGCCGTAGAATTATTGGCAAGGCTGGGTCTTGGTGATCGCACAGATCATCGCCCATCGCAGCTATCGGGCGGTCAGCAACAGCGCGTGGCGATTGCCCGTGCTCTCATGAATAACCCGCCCGTTATTTTGGCAGATGAGCCGACCGGCGCGCTGGATAGCCGCAGTGGCGAGGATGTGATGAACCTGTTAAAGCAGCTGCACCAAGAAGGCCGCACGGTTATTCTGATTACGCACGATGAAAATGTGGCAGCCCATGCGGAGCGTATCATCCGCATCCATGACGGTAAAGTTTCCGAAGATACGGGCGTGAAAAGCACCAGCACAGCCTTGCCTGCTGCCAGCCGTGCGGTGACGGAAGGTGCCAGTTTGCTTTCTGATGTCTCGGAATCTCTGACCACGGCCCTGCGTTCTTTGCGCGTAAATATTTTCCGCACGGCCCTGACACTGCTGGGCATTATTATCGGTGTATCTGCCGTGATTACGATGATGGCGGTGGGGAATGGCAGCAAGCAAAAGGTGCTGGACCAAATCAGCGCGATGGGCACGAATGTCTTGTCAATCCGCCCGGGCATTCCGGGGTTTCGCGGTGCGGGCGATATGGCGACTATGGTGCCTGAAGATGCCGTGGCACTGGAGGCACTGGATAATATCGAAGTCGTTGTGCCGGAACGCAGCGGCAGATCCACCTTGCGCTACGGCAATCTGGATTACGCAAGTTCTGTTTCCGGTGTTGGTGTCGGTATGCCCATCGTGCGCGATTGGTCTTTGGCGCAAGGCACGTTTTTCAATCAGCGCGATGTATCCACGAATGCAGCTGTTATTGTGCTGGGTAAAACGATTGCAAATACATTATTCCCTTATGCGGAAGATCCTATCGGTAAATATATTCTCGTCGGCAATATTCCGTTTGAAGTCATCGGCGTTTTGTCGGTGAAGGGGGCGACTGCTTGGGGGACGGATCAGGATGACGCAGCCTTTGTGCCTTATACCACAGGCATTGTGCGGCTGTTCGGGCAAAACTATCTCAGCAATATCACGGTCAAGGTCGCATCGCTCGACCGCATCGAAGAGACGGAGCAGGCGATTTCCACCTTGCTGACGGCACGGCACCGCAAGGAAGATTTCATGATCCGTAACATGGCATCGATCATGGAAATGGCCACAGCCACGCAAAATACGCTGACGATTTTGCTGGGCGCAGTCGCGGCCATTTCGTTGCTGGTCGGTGGTATCGGGGTTATGAATATCATGTTGGTCAGCGTGACGGAGCGTACGCGTGAAATCGGCATTCGTATGGCAACAGGTGCCAGACGGCGGGATATTATGCTGCAATTTAATATCGAAGCCGCCGTTGTTTGTATAATTGGCGGTATATTGGGGATCTTGCTTGGATTATTGGCGGGATGGGCTATATCTTTGCTGGATGTCATGGTGGTTTTTTCGCTGGCACCGGCAGTACTGGCCTTTTCCTCTGCGGTTCTGACAGGTATTCTTTTTGGATATCTGCCTGCCCGCAAAGCGGCACGACTGGATCCGGTTGTTGCTTTGGCATCGGAATAGAAAGAAGAAAAAAATGAAACGTATGGCAACGATTTTTTTATGCGCAACACTGCTGGCGGGATGCCAGTTGACGCCGGACTATGAACGTCCGACAGCGGATCTGCCTGCGACATGGCTGGCAGCGCGTGACAAAGCCACCAGCACACAGGCCAGCGTGGAAGAAACATGGTGGAAGAGTTTCAAAAGTAACGAGCTGAACACGCTGGTCACGACAGCACTTGAAAACAACAACGATTTGCGTGCATCGCTGGAGCGTATCAATCAGGCACGCGCTGGAGCAAGAATTGCGGGCGCGCCGTTTTTACCGTATGTGGATGCGAATGCGGGCAGCGGTTGGTCGCAGTCCAATCCGTCCCGTGGGAGCTCCTCGGATCGCGGCAGTGCCAGCGGCGGGGTGACTGTTTCTTATGAAGTTGATCTTTTTGGCCGCAACAATGCGTCCTTGCGCGCGGCAGAGGCTAATCTGCGCGGTAGTGTCTATGAGCGGGATGCGCTTTCACTGGTCGTGAAGGGGGATGTTGCCAAAACCTACTTCCAGATTTTAAACTTGCGCGAGCGTATCAATATCGCGCAAACCAATCTGGATAATTCGCGCCAAGTACTGCGGATTGTTGAAGCCCGCTATAATGCCGGTACGGTATCTGCGGTAGATGTTTCGCGCCAGAAAAGCAATTTGTCTACGGCAGAAGCCGCGCTAGAATCGCTGAAAAATCAGGAACAACTGGCCGAGAACACGTTATCAATTTTGCTGGGTCGTGCGCCGCGCGATTTGAAATTGAAATCCAAAAGCCTGCGCCAGATTACCATTCCGCGCATTCCTGTCGCGCAGCCTTCTTCGATTGTGGAACAACGCCCAGATATTCGCGTGGTTGAAGAAAATCTGGTGGCGGCCAATGCCGATATTGGTGCGGCAAAAGCTGCATTCTTTCCTGTCTTGAACTTAAGTGCGGGGGCAAGTTTCAGCAGATCACCGTTGTCAGACCCGACGGCCACGGCTTTGTCCTTGGCAGCATCTGCCTTGGCGCCGATCTTTAAAGGTGGTGCATTGAAAGGCGGGTTGCAACGCAGCGAAGCCCGTCAACGTGAACTGGTAGAAAGTTATCGTAAAACGGTGATTGTCTCTTTGCGTGAAGTTGAAGATGCGCTTTCATCTGCACAAGCCGCAAAGCGGCGCGAAGCTGCTTTGAACACGGCAAAGGAAGAAGCGCGTAAAGCCTATAACCTGTCGCGTGATTTGTATGAAGCTGGTGCTGTTGATTTCCAGACCATGCTGGATTCAGAGCGTACGTTGCTGAGCACAGAAGACGGCCATGCCAGCGTCAGGTTGGAAGTGCTGAACGCAGCCGTGGATTTGTACAAAGCGGTCGGCGGTGGCTGGAAGTCTTCTTCGAAGAAGTAAAGCTTGGCTACATACCCCGATACAAAAACCCGTAATTGCTGAGAAATGAATTCAGTGAATGCGGGTTTTGCTTTTCCATGGCGCGGAAGACGGCTTCAGTAATGTTGATGTTACAGACGGATTCGATGTCTTTGAAGGAAGGTGCGCTGTTGGCTTCTAGTACGCGGTAGCCGTCTTCTTCAAACAATAAATCAATACCGGCAATATCCAGTTGCAAGGCTTCGGCTGTATCGATGGCCAGTTTTTGCATGTCCTTGGGCGGATCAAACGGGATGAGCGTCATGGAATCTTCGATGTTTGATTTGAACAATCCGTCATCGGAGCGGCGTTCAACTGCGGCAATAACCTCGCCAAAAACAACCAGCAGGCGCACATCGCGGCCATGGCTGTGTTTGATGTATTCCTGAAAAATAAAATCGGAACCTGTCGCGACCTGATCAATCAGATGTGTAAGGTCATTAAAACTCTCGCGTGTCTCGCACAGCAAGACACCGCTGCCATGCCGACCGCGCAGTGTTTTGACAACAGCGGGAAAGCCGATTTCGCGTTCTACAAAATCAACATCGACCGGAAATTTTGCAAGAATGGTTTTGGGTACGGGCAGATTTTTTGCCGCCAGAATTTGCTGCGTCAGCAATTTATCCGCCGCCGCTTCCATACCGAGGGAGCCATTAATGATGCGAAGACCTTGATGTTCAAGATGGCGTAAGACCGCCAGCATAAAATAATTGGTTTCAGATCCTGTGCGCGGAATCACAAAATCGGGCTTTTCCAATTGCTGCCCGCGGTACAGGGCCGACCAGTTGCTGTCGCGATCGACCACAAGGTCAAAATCCTGCGGATTCAAGACAGCCAGTTCGATATCCATACGCGCGGCGGTTTCAACAAATTGCCGGACAGCATAAGCGCCCGGATAATCGGAATGGGGGTCAGCGTGGAAAAAAAGCCAGCAGCGCATGTGAAAGTCCTTTCGATGTCCCAGTTTTATCAGGGACGGGGGTGTAACAAAAGCTCCCTGTGTATATAGCCCTTTATTGGTACGTTGCTTTTACGTAATGCACGTTGCGTGAGATAAGTTGTTGTATTTGTACCAAAGTGCGGAAAATATGACAAAAAAATGCGGTTTTCATTTGCAGGAAGGGACGAAACTTCACAATAATGGCCCTCTTTTTTCAGAAATACATAACCACGGACCAAAGGCCAGCTATTCATGGAACTTATCAACTATCTCGTTTCGGAAATTCAGGGGAATTCTCTTCTGGTTTTTGGCCTGTGTCTTGTCTGTGGCGTGGTCGGTGGCATGGCTGCAAACCGGATCAGCTGGATGCCGACGATTACGGCTTTCATGTTGCTGGGTCTTTTGATCGGCCCGAACGGGCTGGGATTGATCAGCAAGGAGTTGTTGAAAGATGCTTCCGTGTTTATCGACATTGCGCTGGGTCTGATCATCTACAAGCTAGGCACCATGCTGCACCCTTATGCCATGATCCATTCCCGCCGTCTTTTGACGATTGCGGTGGCGGAAGGCTTGTTCAGCTATGTGGCGGTATTTTTCTGCGCCCGTATGTTCGGACTGGATACGTTGATTTCGGCGATGATCGCCGCGATTTCTGTCTCGTCTTCTCCGGCGGTACTGGTACACGTGGCCGAAGAAATGCGCGCCAAGGGGCCGATTTCCTATCGTGCAAAATCATTGGTGGCGGTGAATAACTTGCTGGCCTTTATTTTATTTTCGCTGTCGTTGCCGTTTGGTTTGGCATCCGAAGATACCACATTATTAATGATGATCGGCTTACCGGCCTATCGTCTGGCTGTGGCCATTTTGGTGGGTATCGGTGTGGCTTGGCTCTCCGTACAGGTTGCCAGACGCTTGCAAACGCATGATGAACACTTTCGTTTCACCATTGTGATTGGTGCCATTATGTTGACGCTGGGGTTATGCACGGCGTTGAATGCCTCCGCTTTGTTTGCGCCGCTGGTGCTGGGTATTGCCATCCGCTGGTTTGAAACAGCCAAGCACAAAATTTCACAGGTACATCTGGGCGATGGCGGGGATTTGTTTTTTATCGTGTTGTTCGTCATGGCCGGTGCCAAGATTGATTTGCCCAATCTGATGCATGTGGGACTGATTGCGGTGGCACTGGCAACCGTGCGTTGCTTGAGCAAGACGGCTGGGATTTACGCAGCCGGTGCCATTCATGGCATTGATCGCACTCATTCGGCGGCAACCAGTATGATGTTGACGCCGATGGCGGGCATGGCCATTGGGCTTGTCTCGACAACGTCACATTTCGCGCCACATATCGGCACAATCATTGCGACGATTGTTTTTGCCATGGTGGCTTTGCTGGAAACGGTGGGCCCGTTCTTGGTCACACATGCCTTGCGTATGTGCGGTGAAGCGAACAAGCTGGAGCCGGATGCAGACGAATGGCAGGAAGCCTCGGGTACCTAACGCGCCTTTTAGCGCATCAGGTTTTCCCAGATCCGGCCATAAGCCTGTATCACAGCAGGCGGGCAGGCAAAGGATGTATGCGTGGCCACATTTGGCGGAATGTTAAATTCAGGCGCGCGTTGAATATCACCGGGCAGGTAATTGCGTGCCGAGCGCAGCGTGGGAATGTTGCCGGAGAAAACGGCGTAAGCTGCAGCGTTTTCAGGTTGTAAAACGAAATCAATAAATCTCTCTGCGGCCTTCGGGTTTTGGGCAGAGGCGGGGATCGCCAGGCTGTCCATCCACAATTCCACACCTTCTTTGGGGTAGATGTATTTGATGGCTGGGTTTTCTTGGCGTGCGGTATAAACATCACCGCTCCATGCCAGTTGCAAAGCCACTTCATTGGCGGCCAAGCGTTCGAAATAGCCGTTGGCGCTATAGGTCTTCACGCTGGGGCGCTGGCCTGTGAGCAGGTTTTCCAACATTTTCAGGGTATTTTCGCTGCCGTCGCAGTTCTTGCGGGCAAGCGCAATGGCGCCGATGGCCATGACAGTGGAGGTATCATCCAGCATGCCAATCAACGGCGCTTCTTGTGACGGACGGTTGAAAAAATCTTTCCAGCTGATGATTTTTTCATCGGTCAGACTTGTATTCACGGCAATACCGGTCGTGCCGTAGAACAGCGGCAGCGCATAGCGATATTCAGGATCATAAGCCGGGCTGCGCACGTTATCGGTGAAGTCATTCCCCAGTTTGCGCAGGTCATCGGACAGGGGTTGCAAAAGATTTTCTTCAATCAGCAAGGGCACATAGTTGCCGGAGGGGGCGATGACGTCGTACCGCGCGCCGGATTTCAGCTTGGCAAGCAGCGCATCGTTGCTGGAGTAAACTTCCGTGACAACACGAATGCCTGTTTCTTCTTCGAATTTGGCAAACAGCTCCGTATCCGCATAGGTATCCCACGTATAGATAAATAGTTTTTCTGTACGGCTTTGCATCATGAAATAACCAATCCCGCCCAGCAGGATAATAGCGGCAATGGCGATGAGAGGTAGTTTGGATACTTCTTTTGGTTCTGGGATCATGTCAGCGGGTGCTCCGTCGGTTGAGGTAATAGGATAGTAAAACAATTGCGACCGAAAGGGCCAGCAGCAAAGAGGCGGCCGCGTTAATTTCGGGTTTGATGCCTTTTTTGACCATATTGTAAATCTGCACGGGCAGTGTGGAGGCACCGGGCGGTGCCACCATTTGGGTGATAATAAAATCATCCAAAGATGTAATAAAGGCAAGCAAAGCACCCGATGTAATACCGGGCATTAGCAAAGGCAGCGTGACATGCCGAAAGGCACGCCACGGGTCTGCATACAAATCGGTTGCGGCTTCGTGCATGCTGCGCGGAATAGTGCCCAGCCGTGCACGAATGGGGGCATAGGCGAAGGGGATACAAAAAACGATATGCGCGATCAGTACATTACCCAGCCCCAGCCGCAGGCCGATGATGCCGAAAAACGCCATGGTGGTGACGGCAATCACAACCTCAGGCACCAGCAAGGGCAAGGTCATGAGGGTATAGGCAGTTTGTTTTTGCACGCGACCCATCTGCCCGCGATGCATGGCAAGGGCCGCCATGAGTGCGAGAAGGGTGGAAATAAACGTGGCCCCTGTCGCTACCACCATAGAATTGATGGTTGCACGGCGCAAATCTGCATTGTGGAAGGCGTCCGTATAGGCGCTGAAGCCAAAGCCTTCCCATACGGTCACCAGCCTGCCGGTGTTGAACGAGAAAATCAGCACGGCCAGAATAGGCAGGTATAAAAACACAATGCCTAAAAAAGCCGCCATGCCAAAACCGGGCATATGATGATTGGCGCCTGTATTCATCGCAACGCATCCTTGATGCCTTGCCCGCGTTTGGCAATCAGCATCAGGCCGAAAAGAACTGTCGCCATGACAACCACAGAAATGGCGGCACCAAAAGGCCA
>JBGTNC010000156.1:0-3141 GCA_041743265.1 Alphaproteobacteria bacterium
GGCGCCATAATCAACAGCCATTCAATAGAGTTGCGCAACTGGCGCACGTTGCCGGGCCAGTCATAGGACTGCATCAGGGCCATCGCATCATCCGCAAAAAAGCGCGGCTGTACATTGGCGGTGCGGGCAGCAAGGTCCATGAAAAAACGTGCTAGCACCGGAATATCTTCCAGACGGTCACGCAAGGATGGCATTTCAATCGGCACCACGTTCAAACGATAATACAAATCTTGGCGGAATTTGCCCTGCGCCATCAATTCTTGTAGGTTCTGGTTGGTGGAGGCAATGATGCGTACATCCACATCAATCTTGTTTGTACCGCCAATACGGGTGAAATGCTGGTCTTGCAGAGCACGTACAATCTTGGCCTGCGTTTCCAGCGGCATGTCGGCCACTTCATCCAGCAGCAATGTGCCGCCATTGGCTTGTTCCAGAACGCCCGCCTTGCGGCCTTGGCCCTGTCCTTCGGTACCGAACAGTTCTTGCTCAATCCGCTCTGGCGACAAAATCGCACAGTTCAGAACGATGTAGTTTTTATCCGAGCGTTTGGAGTAACGATGGATCATGCGGGCGGCAACATCTTTGCCTGTGCCCGCTTCGCCTGTAATTAGAATACGGCTATTGGTTGGGGCAACACGATCAATGCTTTGGCGCAGTTGATGCACCAGATGCGATGTGCCGTGCAATTCGGATACGCTACCAAGCGCTTTTAATCTCAATTCCTGATTTTCACGCTTCAGGCGGGCCGCTTCCATGGCGCGTTGTGTCAGCACTAACAGCTTATCGGCCTGAAATGGTTTTTCGATGAAATCATAAGCACCCATCTGGATGGCGGATACAGCCGTTTCAATATTGCCGTGCCCGCTGATCATGATAACAGACATATCCGAATGGGATTTGGCGAGCTTTTGCAAAAGCTCCATGCCATCCATCGCGCTGTTTTCAAGCCAGATGTCGAGGATCACAAGATCCGGCGCTTTCTCGGCAATCAGTTTTTCAGCTGTTTGCGAGTCATGTGCCGTGCGTGTGACATAGCCTTCATCCTCCAGAATACCCTGGATCAAAAGACGAATATCTTCTTGATCATCGACGATCAAAATATCGGATTGTTGCGAATGCATATTGTTCATGCAGCCATATCTCCCGGTGAAACATCCCTTGGAAAGACTATAGCAGCTTTTGCGCCGGATTTAATGCCTGCATCGACATTGTCTTCCAGCATCACGCTGCCATCGTGGTCTTCCATAATTTTTTTAACAATCGCGAGACCAAGGCCGGAGCCTTTCTTTTTGGTGGTGACGTAAGGCTCCAAAAGCTGGTCGCGCACTTTTTCCGGCAAGCCCATGCCGTTATCTTCTATATAAATCAATATATTATCGGCTTTTTGCTGGACGGAAACTTTGATCTGTCCTTGGCCCGGTGCCTCTTGCTGACGCTCTTGCACGGAGTCAACGGCGTTCAAAAGCAAGTTCGTCATGACTTGGGTTAACTGCGAACGGTCGCAATTTGCCCGCAGTTCCGGCGCGGAAGACGTGAACAAGAACAAAATATCCGGATATGCCTGCCGTTGCAGAATCAGGGCGTCTTCGCAAATCTCTGCAATGTTTTCGATTTTCTTCACAGAAACAGGCATCCGCGCATAGGCTGAAAACTCACCGACCATGTGACCAATGTCGTTCACCTGACGGATAATCGTATCTGTACATTTTGCGAATGTCTCAGGGTCATCTTGAATCTGTGGCAAATATTTACGTTTCAAACGCTCGGCAGATAATTGAATAGGTGTCAGCGGGTTTTTAATCTCATGGGCAATACGGCGCGCCACATCGGCCCATGCTGCATTACGTTGCGCGGAGACAAGTGCGGAAATATCATCCAGCGTAGCAACAGCCCCGCCGCCACCCTGCTCGGCTGTAATACGGAGCAACAATGTTTTGCGCGGGCCATTCGCCACAGCATATTCCAGCTGGGTTTGTGCCGATTTTTCATCGGGTGCCAGCGCTTTTTCCAGCACAGTGTCCGCATCTGCAATAAAGTCAACCAGCTTGCGGCCATTCAGCGGCGTATCATTATTGGCAGCCCCTTGCAGTAATTCTTCGGCGCGCAAATTGGCTAATGTGATTTTGCCTTGGTGATCCAACCCGATAATGCCGGATGAAGCACTTGCCAGAACGGCTTCCGTAAACCTGCGGCGTTCATCCAGCATGCGGTTTGCGGTGAGCAATTCGGTTTGCTGGCTTTGCAGCTGGCTGGTCATCCTGTTAAAGGCGCGGCCTAGCAGGATAATCTCATCATCCTGCGTGGCATTCGTGCCCTGCACAACCTCTGCCACACGCGCAGACAAATCCCCTGCCCTGACTTTTTCGGCTGCGGTAATGAGCGCACTGATGGGCGCCACCAACTGTTCCGAGAACACAAGGCCGAACCAAACCGCTGCCGTCAGCAGTAACAGGGCCACGGCAATAAACATGGCCGTCATGGCAATCTGGACGCGGGATTTCTTTCCATCCAGCGTTGTATATTCCTTCACCGCCCGTTCAGCCGTTGCCATATGGCCGAGGACATTGCCATCCACCATACGCCCGACATATAGGTAGGCATCTAGAAAACTGTCTAGCTTTACAAGCGCGCGAATACGGTCACGGCTGGTACCTGTCAGCAAAACAACATCGCCATCGGCAGATTTATCCAGCATTTTTTGCGGGACTTTCTCCAGCTCCAGCGAAAACGATAAACGCGATTTTGCCAAAATTTCACCATTGGCACGGAATACAAAGGCCTCTGGTAAATTACGCAGCATGGATTGGGTCTGTATGATCTGGTTAAACAGCTGTTTATTCTCACCCAGCTGGCGGGATTCACGGTTCAGGTCATTCGCCATGGCCAGCACATCGGCGCGCATAACCTGCTGATGCTCTTTCAAATACGCCTGCGCCACGGATAGAGATTCATTGACGGCTGTACTCACACGGTCGTTAAACCATGCCTGCACACCGAAATAGAGAAAGATGGAAGAGAAAATGGCCATTAAAATGGCAGGTGCCGCCGCCATAACGCTGAAAGCCAGTACAAGCCGCACGTGCAAGCGCGACCCCGCAACGCCGCGTTTTTTCTCGCTCCAGATTTTTACAACCTGACGGG
>JBGTNC010000157.1:0-14590 GCA_041743265.1 Alphaproteobacteria bacterium
GGCGGGCATTTGTTTATTAAAGGTCAGGCCAATTTGCTGGATGATGTCACGGCACTGGCTGACCTTGAGCGTATCCGCAGCCTGTTCGATGCGCTCGAGACCAAAGAAAGCATGCTGAAAGTTTTGCAAGCCACCACGCAAGGCGATGGCGTGAAAATTTACATCGGCGCGGAAAATAAACTTTTCAGCCATTCGGGCTGTTCGCTCATCGTCTCCCCCTATCGCAGCCCCGATGCCCGCGTGACAGGCGCGATTGGCGTGATCGGCCCCACCCGCTTGAACTACGGGCGAATTATTCCGGTCATCAACTATACCTCCCAGATCATCGGGCGGCTTTTGGGGTAAGACACCATGATGAAGCCTGTTTTCAGGATTGACGGCAAAGCGGCCTGCCCCGTGAAAGGGAAACCCGTTTTAAGCCCCTTCAAAATCTTCTGGCATGGCTCCCTCTTACTTCTATGTCTGGTTTTTGTACCGCAAACTTTCAGCTGGCCCGCTTTTGCTGTATTTGCTGTCTTGACGTATCTGTCCCTGCTCATCGGTCACAGCGTTGCCATGCATCGCATGATGATCCACAGGTCTTTCGATTGTCCGTTATGGCTTGAGCGCTTGTTGATTTATACAGGCGTGCTTGTCGGCCTGTCTGGCCCATCTGGCATTATCCGCATCCATGATCTACGCGACTGGGCGCAGCGACAGCCCGCTTGCCATGACTTTTTTGCGCATCGGCGCGGGTATGTGCAGGATATTATCTGGCAGCTCTTTTATGTTTTCAAATTTGATTATCCGCCACGATTTATGATCGAAGAAAAATATACCAAAGACCGCTGGTACCGCTTCATGGACAAAACATGGCCGCTGCACCAGATTGTCGTTGCCCTGCCCCTGTATCTGATCGGCGGGTGGAGTTTTGTCGTTTATGGCGGTTTTCTGCGCGTGCTGGTCAGCATTCTGGGGCACTGGACGATTACCTACGTCTGTCACAACCCCGGTGATGGACACTGGCATGTCAAAGGAGCAGCCGTGCAGGCCTCTAACATGAACCGTATGGGACTCATGACCTTTGGCGAATGCTGGCACAATAATCATCACGCCTTTCCTGAGTCCGCGCGGATCGGGCTTGAAAAAGACCAGTTCGACCCCGGATGGCTTGTTATTCAAGGATTAAACCGCTGTGGCTTGATTAACCGTCTGGGCCTGCCACGTCCCGACGATGAACGGGATGATTTAACCAGAATTTACCCAAATACTTGATAATTATATGAAAAAATCCGTTGACTCTGTGTTGTTGATCGTTTAACAATATGACAATCAAATTGACCCATAGAATCCACGCATTTTAAAGACAGAAGAGGATGCCGGCATGTCCGATAATCTTGGCCCCAAAAAAGATACAAAAAACGCAGAACCCAAGGCAGAACCAAAAAATGCCAATCCTGCTGGCGCGCCGACGGAAATGTCTGCCGAAGACAAAGCTCATGCCGATAAAATGAAAGCCCTTTTCGGTGACCTGGACGACGAAGAGAATGAGCCGGAAACCATGGAATCCCTGCGCGCAGAGCGCGACGCCCTGCTGCTGCAAGTCGCTGACATGACATCCCGCCTAGGCCGTTCACAGAACGAAAACCTGACGCTGTTCCAAAAAGCAGAAGAAGCCAAAAAGGTTCTGGGCCGCGCAGAAGAAAAATTTGAAACCGACAAACAATTCGCCGTCGAAAAATTCGTGAAAGAAATCCTGCCCGTGGTGGATACGCTGGAGCTGGGCTTGCAGTCCATTTCCGCCAAAGACCGCGCAGAAGATCCGAAATTCGGCAAACTGGCAGAAGGCGTTGAAAAAACGCTGGGCCAATTGACCGCTGTTTTCAACAAATTCGGCATCAAACAGATCAACCCGATCAACGAAGAATTCGATGCCAACAAACACGAAGCGCTGGCCACACAGCCCAAAGCCGATACCGATCCGGAAACCGTGATCCACGTCGCGCAAAAGGGTTATGAAGTCAACGGCCGCCTGATCCGTCCGGCCAAAGTGATTGTGACCCCCGCCGATTAAGCCTTTAAATACGGGGGTTTCCCCGGGCCTTGAAACACAACATGAAAACAGCCATATTACAGTGGCTGTTTTCATGCTTTTCAAGACCAGATAAACAAGCCAGTTGAACGAGGACGACATGACACACCCCAATCCCGCTGACAAAGACCACGCAGACACACCGCAAACAGAGGGCGATACCGCAGCCGATATGCCAGCGGATGCACCTTTGCTGTCTGACGAAATTTCGCTGGATGCAGGCGCGGATGATGCCCATTCTGACGCCTTGGCAGATGCCCATGACCGCATTGTGGAGCTGGAAGCCAAGCTGGCGGAAGTCACCGACAAAACGCTGCGCGCCTTGGCGGAAGCCGAGAACACGCGCAAACGCATGGAGAAAGAGCGTCAGGATACAGCCAAATTTGCGGTTTCTTCCTTTGCACGTGAATTATTGAGCGTGGCAGATAATCTGGCCCGCGCCCTGTCTGCCATCACGCCCGAGCAACGCGCAGAAAACGAAGCCTTGAAAAACATCTTTATCGGCGTTGAAGCGACCGAGCGTGAAATGATGCGCCTGATGGAAAACAACGGCATCAAAAAAATAGATGCCCTTGGCAAAGCCTTCGACCCCAACATACACGAAGTCATGTTTGAGGCTGATGCACCGGATAAAACACCCGGTATCATCATTCAGGTGCTGGACAACGGTTACATGATTCACGAACGTCTTTTACGCCCCGCACGTGTCGGCGTTGCCAAAGGCGGCACAGCCAACGAAGGCGGCCACGTGGACGAAAGCGTCTAAAAACCGCCCGTACTTGTTTTAAAAGAATTTGCGGTCATCCAAACCGCCCGTTGTCTCGTATAAAAGACACGAAAAAGCCTTCACTTCATGGCTGAACGGGTGTATTTTGCAGCCGCAAGCATCACTTCAGTACGCTGAAGTATATGGAAATAGTGGAGAAGTGCTTCCAAGCAAGGCTTCTCCCAAACATTTGCCGCGAAAGGAAAACATCATGAGCAAAATTATTGGTATCGATCTTGGCACCACCAACTCCTGCGTTGCGATCATGGAAGGCGACAAGCCTAAAGTCATCGAAAACGTAGAAGGTTCACGCACAACCCCTTCTATGGTTGCCTTCACAAAAGATTCAGAGCGTCTGGTCGGCCAGCCCGCCAAACGCCAGGGTGTGACAAACCCCGACAAAACCCTCTATGCCATCAAACGTTTGATTGGCCGCCGCTTTAACGAGCCGGAAGTCAAAAAGATGCGCGACATGGCCCCCTTCAAAATCATTGAAGGTGAAGGCGGCGCGGCATGGGTAGAAATTGACGGCGAGCAAATGGCCCCGTCGCAAATTTCCGCGATGGTTTTGCAAAAAATGAAAGAAACCGCCGAGAACTATCTGGGCGAAAAAGTGACCAAAGCCGTCATCACAGTGCCTGCCTATTTCAACGACAGCCAGCGCCAAGCAACCAAAGACGCCGGCAAGATCGCAGGGCTTGAAGTTCTGCGTATCATCAACGAGCCGACGGCCGCGGCCCTCGCCTACGGTCTCGACAAAAAAGAACATGGCACCATCGCTGTCTATGACTTGGGTGGCGGTACGTTTGACGTGTCCATCCTTGAAATCGGCGACGGCGTGTTTGAAGTAAAATCCACCAATGGCGATACATTCCTGGGTGGGGAAGACTTTGACCTGCGCGTGATCGATTATCTCGCTGACGAATTCAAAAAAGAGCATGGCATTGACCTGCGCTCCGACAAACTTGCCCTGCAACGTTTGAAAGAAGCAGCGGAGAAAGCGAAAAAAGAACTTTCTTCCTCCATGCAGACCGAAATCAACGAGCCGTTCATCACGGCCGATGCCAACGGCCCGAAACACCTGAACATCAAACTTTCCCGCGCGAAACTTGAATCGCTGGTGGAAGACATGATCCTGAAAACGCTGGAGCCTTGCAAAGCCGCGTTGAAAGACGCAGGCCTCAAAGCAGCTGACATCAGCGAAGTCGTTCTGGTCGGCGGTATGACCCGTATGCCCAAGGTGATTGAAGTCGTCAAAGAATTCTTTGGCAAAGACCCGCACCGTGGCGTGAACCCTGATGAAGTTGTCGCCGATGGCGCTGCCATCCAAGGTGGCGTACTCGCTGGTGACGTGAAAGACGTTTTGCTGCTGGATGTGACACCACTGTCACTCGGTATCGAAACACTGGGTGGCGTTTTCACCCGCTTGATCGAACGCAACACAACAATCCCCACCAAAAAATCGCAAGTCTTCTCGACCGCAGAAGACAACCAGAATGCCGTGACCATCCGCGTCTTCCAAGGTGAGCGTGAAATGGCGGCGGATAACAAATTGCTGGGTCAGTTTGATCTGGTCGGCATCCCGCCTTCACAGCGTGGTATTCCGCAGATTGAAGTCACCTTCGACATCGATGCCAACGGTATCGTGCATGTCTCTGCCAAAGATAAAGCCACAGGCAAAGAACAACAGATCCGTATTCAAGCATCCGGTGGTTTGACAGACGAAGACATCAAACGCATGGTGAAAGACGCGGAAGAAAACGCATCGACTGACAAAGAACGCCGCGAGATGGTCGAAGTCAGCAACCGTGCCGAAGCACTGGTGCACACAACCGAAAAAACCTTGAAAGACGCGGGCGACAAAATCCCCGCCGATGACAAGAAACTGGTTGAAGACGCACTGGCGCAGTTGAAAGACGCAATCCCCGGTGGTGATGCCGCTGCGATCCGTCAAAAGACGGACGCGCTGCAAGAAGTCGCCATGAAACTGGGCGAACATCTGTACCGCAGCGAACAAGAAGAAGGCATGGGTGCCACTGCCGCGCCGGAAGACGACAAAGGTGACGACAGCAGCAACGATAAAGCCAAAGAAGGCGATATTGTGGATGCTGAATACACCGAAGTCGACGACGACGGCAAAAAACAGTCAAAACAGTAACTGAATCATTTTTGCAAGCACCGCTTCGCAAGGCCGGATTTTTATACCGCCCCTTGCGGGCGGTGCTACAAAAAAACACTACTGAAAAATACAGAGCATCATGTCGAAAAAAGATTTTTATCAAGTTCTAGGCGTCGATAAAAAAGCCAGTGCGGAGGAGCTGAAAAAGGCTTACCGCAAACTCGCCATGCAATACCACCCCGACAAAAACGCGGGCAATAAAGACGCCGAAAGCAGATTCAAAGAAATCAGCGAAGCCTATGACGTTTTGAAAGACGCGCAAAAGCGCGCTGCCTATGACCGCTTTGGCCATGGTGCCTTTGATATGGGCGCAGGCCGTGGTGGCCCTGCTGGCGCCGGCGGCCCCGGTGCGGGCGGCTTTGGCGGCTTCGGTGGCTTTTCCGATATTTTCGAAGAAATGTTCGGCGATTTCATGGGCGGACAACAAGGTGGCCGTGGTGGTGGCGAAGGCGCGCGCCGTGGGGCCGATTTATCCTATGAAATGGACATCACGCTCGAAGATGCCTTCGCGGGTAAAGAAACACCAATCAAAGTTGCCAGCTGGCAAGGTTGCGGCGGCTGTCACGGTACAGGCGCTGAAAAAGGCACCAAAGCCGAAACCTGCGATACCTGCCGTGGCGTCGGCCGCGTGCGCGCACAACAAGGCTTTTTTACGGTCGAGCGCACCTGCCCCACTTGTGCCGGTGCCGGACAAACGATCAAAACACCCTGCCATATCTGCGGCGGCTCTGGCCGTACCCGCAAAGAAAAATCACTTAAAGTCGCCATCCCCGCCGGTATTGAAGACGGCACACGTATCCGCTTGGCCGGTGAAGGCGAAGCTGGCGTGCGCGGCGGCCCTGCGGGTGATCTTTATGTTTTTCTGGGCATCAAGCCTCACCGGTTTTTCCAGCGCGAAGCGTCCAACATGTATTGCCGCGTACCCGTGCCGATTGCAACGGTTGCCCTTGGCGGCACAATCGAAGTGCCCACCATTGATGGCAAACGTATCAAGGTTAATATTCCCGAAGGCACGCAAACAGGCCAACAGTTCCGCCTGAAGGGCAAGGGCATGACCATTTTGCGCTCCCCCAACCGTGGCGATATGTTTGTGGAAGTCTCTGTAGAAACCCCCGTCAACCTCAGCAAAAAGCAAAAAGAGCTTTTGCGCGAATTTGCGGGTGACAGCACAGATGCGAAGATGAACCCGCAGTCACACGGCTTTTTTGACAAGGTCAAAGGGCTCTGGGAAGACCTCAAAGACTAAAAAACCCAATCTTTTCAGACGCTACGGAAATGATAGCGCTTTGACAGTATTGTCAAAGCCGCCCAAATTGCCGATAGTAATAGGGTATTAAAAAAATTAGAGGATTTCCCCATGAAGAATTTCGCGCTCACAAGTCTGATGCTGGCCGCCCTCGGCGTGGCTGTTTTTTTTCAACATCAGGCAAGCGCCTTGGTCGCGGTTGAAAAACAACCCGCGCCCACACCTTCCACACTGAATCCAGCCACCTTTGCCTGCACGCCTGCAAATTTCACGCTGACCGAAGTGGACGAAGGCTATCGCCTGCAAGGCATACTGGAAACCCCGACCCCCGGATTTATCTACACCGTTGCCAGCATCAGCGAAAGCGATGCAGGCGCTGACATGACCTTCCACCTGAAGGGGCCCGTGAATAGCGTGGTGCAGGTTATCAGCCAAATGCCCGTCAATCATTTGTATGAGCGCGACACACATCTGGATACGATGATCGTGCGCTTTGACAAATCATTCAACTGGGGGCCCGATACCATTGAATGCAAAAAAATTGCTGGCGGCATGGATGATACAGAAGCTAAAAAAGCAGCGCCGCAAAACGATGACAACGAAGAAGTTGACACAGAGACACAAGAAGACAATCAGGAAGAAGAATAAGAACCATGATTAAAATTGGCATTCTGGGAGCAGCGGGCCGCATGGGCCAGATGATCGGGCGGGAGATTTTCTCCGGCCAGTACGAAGGCGCAGAACTGGGCGCCGCCGTTGACCATATGGACAGCTGGGCCCTTGGCAAGGACTTCAAGGAAATTCTGGGACTTGGCACGGGCGGTATTGCCGTGACCAGCGACAAGAACGCAGCCTTTGCCATGTGCGATGTGATGATCGACTTCACCATCCCCGATACCACGATTGATCATACCGCCTTGGCGCACCAACATGGCCGCGCCTTGGTCATTGGCACCACGGGGCTGACGGATGTGGAAGATGCCAGCATTACCGCAGCCGCCGTACGCGCCCCCGTTTTGCAAGCCGCGAATATGAGTGTGGGGGTGAATGTTCTGCTCTCCCTCGTCCAGCAAGTCGCACAGCTTTTGGATACAGATTACGACATCGAAATTTTCGAAGCACATCACCGTCATAAAATCGACGCACCGTCTGGCACCGCGCTGGCGCTTGGCAAAGCAGCAGCAGCTGGTCGCGGCGTGGATCTTGATAAAGCCATGGTCCCTGCCCGCTTCGGGCAAGTGGGCGCGCGGCCCGTGGGTTCCATCGGTATGTCCGTTTTCCGTGGCGGCGATGTGATCGGCGATCACACGGTCAGCTTTGCGGGTACGGGCGAGCGGATTGAAATCACACATAAAGCATCCGACCGTGCCTTGTTTGCCAAAGGGGCCGTGAAGGCTGCACTTTGGCTGCAAGCCCAAAAACCGGGCCGCTATACCATGCGCGATATGCTTGGAATATAACGGCTTTTATTCTTTTCGGCTAACTTGCGCAGGTTTTTAACCCAAGCGTACGTATAATAGTTGAAGAGGAAATTCCATGTCGTCTTTACACGCTTTCATTGCGGCCAATCGCTTTGGCTTTGGCGCGGCCCCCGGTGATTTGCAAAAAATCGCACCCGATCCTGTCGGCTGGGCCACGCGCCAGTTGGATGCACGCTATGTGCAAAACGCGCTTCTGGTACGGCTGCCATCAACAGCCTCCACCATCAAAGACAGCATGGGCCTGATGCAACGTGTCAAAAAGGCCAAAGACAGTGGTGATGCCGAAGCACAGCGCAAAATGCAGCGCGAAACCATCAAGGGTCTGCGCGATGATTATATTGGCGAAGCTGCCGCCCGCACGCGTGCGGCTATTATCAGCCCCGCCCCCTTCTTTGAACGCCTTGTGCAATTCTGGAGCAATCACTTCACCGTCTCCGCCACCAAACGCCAGAGCTTGCCGCTGGTGGCAGCCTTCGAGCGCGATGCAATACGCCCGCATATTCTGGGCAGCTTTTCTGATTTACTGCGTGCGTCATCACGCCACCCTGCCATGTTGTTGTATCTGGACAACGCAAGATCCATCGGCCCCAATTCCATGGCAGGCAAACGCCGCAACAAAGGCTTGAACGAAAATCTGGCGCGGGAAATTCTGGAACTGCACAGCCTCGGAGTCTCCGGCGGCTATACACAGAGCGATGTGATTGCACTCGCCAAAATGCTGACCGGCTGGACAGCAGATGCCGAAGCCAAAGGCGACGGCAGCGGGTTCTTATTCATCAATCTCATCCACGAACCCGGTGATAAAACGCTCTTGGGTAAAGCCTACCGCAACAACGGCGTGCAAGAGGCCGAAACAGCCTTGGTCGATATTGCCCGTCATCCATCCACCGCCACATTCATTGCCACCAAACTGGCGCGGCATTTTGTGGCGGATGAGCCGTCTGCTGTCACCATCAACACTTTGGCAGCGGCCTTCAAACGCTACGACGGGCAATTGATCCCGCTGTATAAAACGCTGCTGAGTTTGCCAGAGGTATGGCAAAACCCGCTCGGTAAAATCAAAACACCGAATGATTATATTATCTCCCTCGCGCGGGCAACGGGCATAGATGTAGAAGATTCGATGCTGGCCGCAGCCTATAAAAGCCTGAACCAGATCCCTTTTGCAGCATCTTCTCCGGCAGGATGGAGCGATCAGGGTAAAGACTGGATGGGCGGTGAAGCCTTGCTGCGCCGGATTGATCTGGCGCAGACCGTTGCCACCGCCATGCACACCAAACTATCGCCGCAAGATGTTTTTGCGCAAACCATCGGGCCCGTGGCATCCCCCACCACAGCGGAAGCTGTGCGCCGCGCGGGCAGTGCTGCCGAGGCATTGACGCTTATTTTCGCCAGCCCCGAATTCCAGCGGAGGTAATCAACATGACCAACACATTTGACACAGCCCATCTGCCGCGCCGCTTTTTTCTGCAAAGCATGGCTGGGGCTGCCGCTTTCACCGCGCTCAGCCCGTTTCGTGTCTCCTTTGCCGCCGCACCGGGGGATCAACGCTTTGTTTTTATTATTCTGCGCGGTGCGATGGATGGCTTGGCCGCCGTCCCCGCCTATGGCGACCGTGCCTATGCACAGGCCCGTGGCAGCATGGCGCTATCCAAAAGCGCCTATACACCCATTGACGGGTTTTATGGCCTGCACAACAGCTTTTCCGGCTTTCAGTCGCTCATGCAGAAAAAGGAAGCGGTGATTATTCATGCTGTTGCCACGCCCTACCGCGAAAGATCGCATTTCGATGCGCAGAATGTGCTGGAATGTGGCGCCGCCCGCCCGCATGGGTTGCGCGATGGTTGGTTGAACCGCGCCCTGTCTGTCATTGATACCAAAAGCGATACGCCGGGTCTTGCCGTCGGCCAAACCATTCCGCTGGCCTTACAAGGAAAAATCGCCGTGGGCAGCTGGAGCCCGTCTGGCAAGGGCATCCCGCCCGATGCTTTGATGCTGACACTGGAAAAACTCTATGCACAAGATACAGTTTTTCACAGCGCACTGTCACAGGCCGTCAATATCCACGACATTGTCGATGGTAACAACATGGGCAAAACACGCGGCAATGCCAATCTGCGCAACCGTCAGGCCATGGCCGATACGATCAAAGCTGTTGGTAAAATTTTATCCGACCCCAAAGGCCCGCGCATTGCCACGCTAGAACTGGGCGGATGGGATACCCATGCACAACAAGGCACCGATGCGGGCGTACTGGCCAATAACTTCGCAACGCTTGATGAGGCGTTTAAGGGATTGAAAGAAGCCCTCGGCCCGCTTTGGGCGAAAACGGTGGTGCTGGCCGCAACTGAATTTGGCCGCACGGTATCCGTGAACGGCACGGGCGGAACAGATCATGGCACGGCGTCTTGCGCCTTTATGGCAGGGGGTGCGGTCAATGGCGGTGGCGTGGTCGGCACATGGCCAGGCCTTGATAAAACGCAGCAATACGAAGGCCGCGATTTAAAACCCACCACAGATTTGCGCCAAGTCGCCAAAGCCGTTTTGCAAAATCATTTGCAATTGCCGCTGCGCGATGTGGAGCAGCATATTTTTCCGGATAGCGTGCAGATGCGCCCGCTAGATAACTTGATCCGAAAAACTTGAAAACCTATAAAACGCCTTCACCCTTCAGCAATGCTTTTTTCACAGCAGGGCCCCAAGCGTAATTAACGATGCCGGATTGCAGGTTCAAGACACGGTGGCAGGGCACGATGATGGATACCGTATTTTTACCTACAGCAGAACCGACCGCACGCACCGCCGTCGGCTTGCCGATTTTTTTGGCAATCGCACCATAGGTAACGGTTTTGCCGGATTTGATTTTGAGAAGTTCTTTCCAGACCTTCAACTGAAACGGCGTGCCATAGAGCACTACCGGCACGGAGAGCTGATCCAGCTTGGCAGGCCAGAGTTTGGCGATTTCTTTGGCGGGCTTTGCGGTGATTTTTTGATCTTCGATCAAATTCGCACCCGGCCAGTTTTTGGCCAATTCTTTTTCACCACAGTTGATGCCCAGCCAGCACAAGCCTTCAGCGGACATAGCGACCAGCACTTTGCCCAAGGCAAAATCATGCACGCCCCAGACAAGGGTCAGCTTGCGGCCACGTGTGGCCAGTGTGGCGAGATGTGTAATGATTTTCATCGACCTGTTCCTCTCACGTATTGTTCCTCTCGCATATATTGTGTAGATATTTATACATGAACAAAGCCAAAATCGAACAGTTTTTCACCCGCCTGCGCGCGCAAAACCCGGAGCCCAAGGGGGAATTGAATTATACCAATCCCTATACCTTGCTGGTGGCGGTTGCTTTATCGGCGCAGGCCACAGATACGGGCGTGAACAAAGCGACCGAAAAACTGTTCAAAATCATCAAAACCCCGCAAGACATGCTGAAACTGGGAGAGGCCGGATTAAAGAAACATATCCGTACCATCGGGCTTTTCAATACCAAGGCCAAAAACGTGATGGCCGCTGCGGAGATATTGGTCCGCGATTATGACGGCATTGTGCCAGAGAGCCGCGAAGAGCTGGTCAAGCTGCCCGGCGTGGGCCGCAAGACAGCCAATGTGGTGTTGAACATCGCCTTTGGCCAGCACACTATGGCGGTGGATACGCATATCTTGCGCATTGGTAACCGCACAGGCATGGCCCCCGGCAAAACACCGGAGCAGGTCGAAGATAAATTGATGAAGGTGGTGCCAGATGCATTTATGCTTCATGCGCACCACTGGCTGATTTTGCACGGGCGTTACGTGTGCAAAGCCCGCACGCCGGATTGCCCGAATTGCATCGTGCGCGATTTATGCGGATTTAAAGATAAAACGAAACCGGCTAAATAATTCAGGCCCGTTTAAAATCAAGCGTGCTTGACAGGTGCTGCAGCGCCGCTACGCACCAATGTACGCAGGCAGTTGGACTGGTTTTCAATGGCATCTTGCTGCACATCATCCACCAAGGTGCCCGGTTTGCTGGGGCGGAAATCCACGTGGGTGACGCTATAGCCTTTGTCGCGGCCTTTTTCTTGATAGAAATAAATATCCACCACACAGGCCTTGCCACGGTACTGCCAGACACGGGCATCTGCATCGCGGCGTTCCACCGTGGGTGTACCAAAGAGGTAGCCGATTTCTTGTTCCGTCAGCTGCATCAGCGCTTGCGGCACGCCGGCCACATAGGTCTGCGCACGCGAGATATAGCCACGCGCCGGATAGTAATCCGCGCCCGTATAATTCACACGGTCTGGAAACAGCGCCACGCGGAACTGGTCAGGGCCTGCATTGCTGCCATAGGAGCCCGGCAATTCCGACGTTTTGCAACTGCCCACCAGCAACATCAACAACGGCACAAAGGCCATCATTAATTGCATAATGCGGCGCGCGTTGCGGCGTGCATGGGCATAAAGTGCCATGAAGGCACGGTCTGCTGAGCCCGCGACCCAGGTCCAGGCATCAGGCGTCATCCCCATGCTCACGGGTTGGCCTGCTGTACTATTTGGTTGGATAATCAATCAAAACCCGACCGCCCGGCGAAAAGTACCCGGACGTTCCTGTGTTGTTGCGGAGGTGCTGCCCTCTTCATCCGATTTACCGTCGGTTTTGTCTTTATCAACGGTATCGTTGGCAGCCAGTGCTTCGACCACGCCAGCATCTTTGACGCCTTCCTTAACGACATCTTTTACAACGTCTTTAACGGGGGCTTTGGCGGAAGTATCTTTTTTGTCTTCGACGACAGCAGCAGGGCGCGCCACGATGCGGGCTTCCAGACGGCTGCCAGCTTCAATTTCCAATGCGCCGTATTCAATCTCGCCTGTCAGAACGGCTGTCGCTTTGATGCTGAGACGGCCTGTGACCACCAGCTTGCCGTTATAGCGGCCTGCGATGGTTGCGTCTTTCACTTCGGCATTACCGACGAAAGAACCTGTTTCAAGAATATCAAAACGCTGTGTGGACAGTGTTTTTGCAACCACAGAGCCTTCGATGATCAGGTGTTCGCAAGAGTTGATCTCGCCAGACAACACGATGTCACGACCAACCGTCAGGCGGCGATGCTCTTCTGCTGAGCTATGTGCAACCGCGCCATAAGGCAGCGTACCTGTCAGCATTGTATTGTGGCCGGGAATATCACTGCGGATCATTTTTTTCTCTACTGTCATTTGGGTGCCCCTATTTTAAAGACCTGCCCCCTTTTGCCAATAGAAATCGGTATACGCAGGATTATGTATTTGGCCTGAGGGTGTGGAATCCGTACCATGCCCCCAAGGCAGCGTCCAGAAGATAAGGTGCACGGCAACAGTTACGGAAACCAATTTTAGCCCCATTTCTCAAAAACCTATATATATCAATTTACTATTTGTTAACGATTTGGCAGATATTTTACCTTCTTTTTAACATAAATATAAACGCGGCCCCCGCAAAAATGCCCGCCAGATCGGGTTTTCGCGACTCCGAAGGCTCAAATATTTACAAAAATCAGGGGGAGGTTTTACCTAGCACTGGTTTGGAAACCAGCCGCGCATATTCCGGTGCAGCACCACCCAGTGCCACCAAACGCTCATGTGCGCGCTCGATCACAGACATATCTGCGATGTCGGAAAAATCACGCACGGTTACAGCCATTGCAGGGGCTGCGTTTTCAGCCGCCCATACACGTTCGGCAATCACAGTTTGCTGTTGGGTTGCGAAATTGAAAACAGTTGTGAGTGTGCGGCCTTCGGTCAGGCGCAGGGTTTCACTGAAACTGTCGGGCGTGACCAGATGGTAGCGATCATTCAGGTTTTTCTGTGCTTCCCTGGCTGTCACTTCGGCCACAACAACGCCGATCTTATCGGCCAGATACGGCAGCATCTCGGATTTGGGCTGTTCTTGGCGCAAGCGCGTCAAAATATCCTGCCCATATACATCCAGCTTGCCGCCGGCATCCACCAGCATCTCGAAAATTTCTTTATGCCCGCGCGACAAGGACTGAAACAGGGCATAACCCGTTTCTGTATTGGGGTCGCCGCCTTTGTCCAGCAGCATACGGGTTTTTTCCTGCGCGCCCGTTTTGGAACATTCCCGCAGACCACGGTCCAGCACGGGGCCGTGTTTTGTGAATTTTTGTGTCCAGGCCAGCACAAAAGCCAGATCTTCATCCGACTGTTGCAGATGACGTTCCACGGCGGTGGCAAAAAAGTCAGTATCACTGGCGGAAACACGGTCCAGCTCTGCACTAATCGCATCGCGCCAGTTATGATTCATCGCCTGTTTCAAAGGCCATGTTTCGCTAAGGCTGCCGCTGGCATCTGATGATGCATTGCGCACAACCATGACTTTCCACGTCGCCATATCTTTGGCACGCAGGGCGATTTCAAAAAGTTTGGCCGCGTGTTGGCGGTCGCCGTCGCTGCTGTCGGTAAAGTCAAAATCCTTTTTAACCAGCAGTACATCCAGTGCATCAGCTGCCTTATGTTCCGCCGCGAGCAGCGTGAGGTCACGGTGCATGCTGCGGGAAAGTTTATTGTTTTGAAAAATATACTTCACGCGTTCGGCTTTGTTTTCCTGCACAGCTTCGCGTACGGCACGTTTCCACGCGCCAAAGCTGCCAATGCTTTTGGCCCATTTCTGGTCTTCTGCAGAAAGGCTGGAAAAGCCGTTTGCCATGATCGCGCCTATATTCCTGTCATAAAATGAAGCCATATATTACGGATAATAAATCCCCCTGTCAACCGGCGGCTGGCAGGGGGTGTTTTATTAAAACAGATTTGTTTTATAAGGCTTATTTCTGGTGATGGCGCAGTGTCGGGAAGGCAATCACATCGCGGATGCT
>JBGTNC010000158.1:0-9972 GCA_041743265.1 Alphaproteobacteria bacterium
GCTTGTCCTGTGTCAATAACGCGGGGCCGGACACAGGCGTGCATCGCCGAAATCCTGACGGAAATCCGTCATTTTTCGAGGAGATGCGTCACATCTTATAATAATATGTAAATTATTTATCGTTTTCAAGGCGCGGACGAATCTCGATAATTTTGGCACCTTCAAAGTTGTTGAGGATTTCAGCAACAACAGGGCTCGCCTCCACCTCCGCCCGCACGGCATCCACCGCGGCACGTTTGCGGCTGCCGATGGTGGGCTGGCCTTCTTCGCGTGATAAACTGATTACCCAACGCTGGCCGGTCCAATCGTTCAGGCATTTTGTAACTTGGCCAATCAAATTACGCGGGGCGGCTTCATCCACGCGCACCTCCAGATGGCCTTGTGCGAATTTGACAAGATGCACATGGTTTTCAAGGGCTGCCTGCAACAGAATTTCGCGCATCTGCCCGAACAGGGCGACGACATCTTCGAAACTGCTCAATTGCGCCTGAAAGCCGCCTTGCGGATCGGCTGATACGGCATGGGCGGATACCGCCGATGCACCTGTCGTGCCGCTGCGCTGCATCGCTGTGCCACGCGGTGCGCCGAAGCCGCTGTTCTGCCCACCTGCGGCGGGGCCTGTGCCGTTTTGCATGTCGTCTTTGATCTGCTTCACCAAATCACCCGGCGTGGGTTGGTCAGCGGCGAACAACAAGCGGATTAAAACCATTTCCAGCGCTTGCTGCGGGCTGAAGGCCTGCTGCACTTCGCCAACACCTTTGAGCAAAATCTGCCATGTGCGCGTCAGCACCGGAATAGACAGCGATTTGGATAGGGCCGTGCCACGCACGCGCTCCGCTTCTGGCAGGGCTTTATCGGCGGCAACTTCGGGGCTTACCTTGACCTTGGTCAGGTAATGCGTCAGCTCCAGCAAATCTTGCAAGACCATGATCGGGTCTGCGCCTGCTTTATACAGGCTATCCAGATATGTCATCGCCTGCGGGCTGTCGCCTTTCATCATGGTTTCAAATAAATCCAGCGTGATGGAGCGATCCACCAGCCCCAGCATGTGGCGGACTTGTTCTTCTGTGACGTTGCCTGGCTCACGTGAAATCGCTTGATCCAAAAGGCTGAGGCCATCGCGGGCGGAACCATCGGCGGCGCGGGCGATCAGGGCCACGGCACCTGCTTCAGCCTCTACTTTTTCTTTGCCCAGAATTTCTTTGAAATACGCATCCAAAATACCTGCATCAATGCGGCGCAGATCAAACCGCTGGCAGCGGGACAATACTGTTACGGGTACTTTGCGAATTTCGGTTGTGGCAAACACAAACTTCACATGCTCGGGCGGCTCTTCCAGCGTTTTCAACAGCGCATTGAACGCGGCCTTGGACAGCATGTGGACCTCATCGATGATGAAGACTTTATACCGGCCACTAACGGGGGCGTATTGTACGGAGTCAATAATCTCGCGGATATCATCCACGCCCGTGCGGGACGCCGCATCCATCTCCAGCACATCGACGTGACGGTCTTCGGCAATCGCCTTGCACTGTTCACAGGTGCCGCACGGCGTGACAGTCGGGCCGGTTTCGCAATTCAGCGCACGGGCGACAATACGCGCTGTTGTGGTCTTCCCCACCCCGCGCACACCCGTCAGCATAAAGGCATGGGCAATGCGGCCGCTTTCAATCGCATTGGACAGCGTGCGCACCAGCGCATCTTGGCCTTTTAATTCGGAAAAATTCTGTGGACGGTATTTGCGCGCCAATACCCGATACTCAACGGGTTTACCCGCTGGTTTCTCGGTTGTTTCTGTCGCGCTATCGGCACCCTTTTTCGCCACGGGAAGACCTCTCGTTCTCTGTTTTCTAATCTTCGATGAATCTGTCTGACCAGAATAGCGGATTTGGCGGGGAAGCTAAACCCCGCTGTCCACTTCTGGCGCGATTAAGCTGCGGTTATGTGAAGTTATAGCCCCAGTTTTTCCCGCAGGCCGTAATACCAAGCCCCCATCATTGTCATCGGCACACGGAACATACGCCCGCCGGGAAAGGGATAATTTTTCATTTTGGCCCAGACATCAAAGCGTCCGGCCTGATGACCGATGGCTTCCGCCACCAGACGGCCCAGCAAATGCGTGGTTGTCACGCCATGCCCGCTGTCGCCTTGAATGAAATACACCTTGCTGTTCAAACGGCCCACATGCGGCATGCGCGTCAGGGTCAGGGCGAAATTACCGCTCCAAGCGTAATCGACTTTCTTGCCTTCCAGTGCAGGGAAGGTTTTTAGCACATGCGGCCAGAGACGTTTTTCAATATCATCCGGCGTATGGCCCGTATAGACCACACCGCCGCCAAACAGCAGACGATGATCTGCCGTGATGCGGTAGTAATCCAGCAGGTAATTGCAATCTTCGATGCAATAGCCAGCGGGCAGCATTTTTTTGGCAAGGCCTTCGCCCAAAGGCTCGGTTGCCACGATCTGGCTACTGACGGACATGATACGTTTTGTCAGCTCCGGCACGGCATCGCCCAAATAAGCATTGCCACAGACAACCACAAAATGCGCAGTGACCTGCCCTTGCGCTGTTTTCACAACAGGACGGTGGCTGTCTTTGTCGATACTGATAACGCGTGATTGTTCGTAAATGCTACCGCCATGCAATTCCAGCGCGGCAGCCTGCCCCAGCACCAGATTAAGCGGGTGAATGTGACCACCCCAATTATCCAGCATGCCACCCGTGTACAGATTGGTATCCACAACTTCGGGCATGCGGGATTTGTCGAACATTTCAAGGCCGGTGTGGCCTGCCCCTTCCCAGATTTTTTTGCCGTGTTCCAGATCTTTCATCTGCGCATCGGTGAAGGCAGAAAAAAAGCTGCCGGGTTTCAAATCACACTTGATGTTATATTTTTCAATCCGCTCGCGGATGATATTGCCGCCTTCGAAACTCATATTCAATGTGGC
Organism: Alphaproteobacteria bacterium; assembly: GCA_041743265.1. GTDB lineage: Bacteria > Pseudomonadota > Alphaproteobacteria > Micavibrionales > UBA2020 > UBA2020. The sequence goes on from JBGTNC010000158.1 coordinate 2,950, forward strand.
GGTCGCGGTATCCTGCCCATAGCGGCTTTTGATGGTATCGTAATCGCGGCTGTAGCCGTTGATGATCTGTCCGCCGTTGCGGCCTGATGCGCCAAAGCCGACTTTAGCCGCTTCCAGCACCACAACCTTCATGCCCTTTTCCGCCAGATGCAGCGCGGTTGAGATACCCGCAAAGCCTGCACCCACAACACAGATATCACATTCCACATCGCCCGTGAGCATGGGACGCGCGGGCGACGGATTGGCCGTGGCCGCGTAGTAAGAGCCGGTATGCGATATTGTTTTATCTACCGGTTCTGCTGCCGTCTCTGCGGGTTGTTTCATCTGTGTTTGCGTCATTTTATAAATCCCTTAAATATGTATCGTATTCAATACTGCTGACTTGTCGCTCCAGCATTTCTTTTTCTTGCCATTTACAGGCGTGATAAACTTTTTTGTATTTCGCGCCGAAATACTGTTCGATAAAATCGGATTGTTCAAAAATTTCCAACGCATCTTCCCAGACATCCGGCAGATGCTCGGCCAATGACTCATACACATTTCCCGTCAACGGCGGGCCCGGATCCATCTGACCGGACAAGCCATGCAACGCACCTGCCAAAATAGCCGCGGCCGCCAAATGCGGGCTGGCATCCGCACCCGATACGCGGTGTTCAATCCGCGTGGCGGGTAAATCACTCTCTGGCACGCGAAGTGCGGCGGTGCGGTTATCATACCCCCAGGCAATCCGCGTCGGCGCATGTGAACCAGGCTGGAAACGGCGGTAGGAATTGTAATTCGGTGCAAAGAAGGCGGCACATTCGGTCATCGTTGCCATCAAACCACCCATGGCGTGGCGCAATACGTCCGAGCCTTTGCTGTCACTGCCTGCAAAAATATTATTGCCGTCTTTATCCAGCACGCTGAAATGCACATGCATGCCATTGCCGGAACGGTTGCCATAGGGTTTGGCCATAAAAGTCGCTTCCATGCCGTGCTGGCGGGCAACACCCTTGATGACGCGTTTAAGCAAGGTTGCTTGATCTGCGGCCACCAAAGCATCTGCCACATGCACCAGATTAATTTCATACTGGCCGGGGCCGTTTTCGGAGATGGTTGTATCGGCAGGTACGCCCTGCATATCACAGGCGCGGTTGATGTCAGTCAGGACAGCGGCAAATTCTTGCACTTCGCCCATGCCGTACATTTGCGAAGCCTGCACACGTCGCCCCGTATGCGGCGACAATGGCGGCTGCGGGAACCCGCGTTCATCCATTTTGCCGTCAATCAGGTAAAATTCCAGCTCGAAGGCGACAACAGGTGTCAGCCCTTCCTTGGCATAGCCATTTAAAACACGCTTTAAAACCTGACGCGGATCGGCGAAAAAGGCGCGGCCATCGGCCTCTTGCATCGTTAGCAAAACTTGTGCAGTTGGTTGTTCCAGCCACGGTGCGCGCGCCAGCGTTCCAGCAACCGCACGGCACACACCATCGTTATCACCCGTTTCGGTGACAAGGCCTGCTTCCAGCGCATCATGCCCCCAGATATCCATGGCAAAAACAGAGCGCGGCAAACGCACACCATCTTTCAAAACCTTCAGCATCCCGCTGCGCGGCAAACGCTTGCCCCGCAAAACCCCATTCACATCCACCACGAAGGCTTCGAGTGTTTCAATATCGGGGTTGGCGTCAAAAAAAGCAGTGGCTTCTTTGAACAGCGGTGTGTCTTCGGCGTCAGCCATGATGATTCCTTATTTTATTGTGCGAGTTTCAGAGTGGCATGCCGCGCGACGGGCGGCAAGAGCGTTACATTCACCTGAAAAAACAGGGAAAAACGGATACTTGCCAAAAACGGCCATTTCCCTTATTGTCGCCGCTATCGTTTTCTGGCAACGCCACAATCGCTTGACTGGCGCCAGAAGCGGGCCGTTGTAGCTCAGGGGTAGAGCAACGCATTCGTAATGCGTGGGTCGGAGGTTCAATTCCTCTCAACGGCACCATTTCCCTGCCCTTGCCAATCCACACCTGTCTTCTGGCGTTTTAGCGTCCGTTATAAATCAATCATTTACATTCTATTTGTGTCCACGGCTGTTTCTGCTTGGACACACACATCCTGTAATAATGTAGGTAGATTTGTAGGTAGATTTTCCTCCGTCAGAGCTCCGCCGAACTCCCCTAAATACATGTAGAAACAACTAAACATGTGGAGTTCCAATGAAGCTTAATGATACCAAATGCAAAAACCTAAAACCTACTAACAAAACTCACAAAAAATCGGATGCACTCTGGCTAATTTGTGTATCACCACTTGAGGCTGTAACAACACTACTCTTGAAGCTATTATAAAAATCTACTGCTGCGTCGTATTCTTCTTGTAAAAAATCCGAGAAGCTTCCCAGTGATAAGTTATACTCTGCACTACCAATTGAATAGAACTCTGCCATGTCTTTCTCTCTATCGCTTGAATATAAGTAACCGGATGATTCCCAGTTGTACGTTAGAAATAACTAATGGATATAAAACACCAGAAATACAGGCCATTAAAGCCGCAATAATGAGCTTAGATATCGTCGTATTTAATAGGGTTCCAACAAAAAAATATTGCTGCAAAAAGACAGTTACAAAAAAAAGAGCAGACGGAGCAATTACGTATACCAAAGCAGTATATCTGTTCATTTGCAAAGAAACCTCTTCGCAAAGTGTTTTTCTTCCGTAAGAGAATAGCACACAAAAAAATACAATCTCTACAGTGCAAAAAATTATAGCTATGTAACTCCATGTAATTTTCACAGAAATAGTAGAAACGTCTGTAAGAAAGAAAACTAACATCCCATAAAAAAAGCAAACCAAGAAAGATACTTTTTGCGAGTAAAAAACAAATAAGCTTCCCTTATAAGCTATATCTTTCTCAGAAAACAAAAAAGACATCCATTGTGTCTTGCGATCAATATTACTAAAAAATTTCCGCAATAGCATTACAATTTCCATTTCACGTTCCTATGTACAGACTCAGATTGTACGGCCGAATCAATTTGCCCCGCGATATAAAAATACGCCGTAGGGTATCCTTGCAACCATTATCGCGGAAGAGCTTTCCGAGAGAGACTCCCCTTAACGCTGCATACAACCCGCCCCCTTAAAATACCCGAATACATGATCAAAATCAGAACAGCCTGCAAACCTGTTGTGCGATGTGCGGGCGATCATATTTTTTTATGCTGTCGATATATGCTGTAGAATAATGACCAGCGAAAATAACCCAAGATAAACACAAGGCTTTACGCGGGTTTGTGCTCTTAACGGGCGCAGTTTTACGGTGATTCCGTGTATTTGTTGATGCTTTCTTAAGGATATATTTACGCTCTAGTAATATTATGGAATATCAGTAGAGCTGAGTGGTCTTAAATTATGTTGCTGATCGAAGAATTTATTGAACGATCCAACAAAGCGGCCTCGGTTGAGGAGCTTTTTGAACACTATCGTCGTGCCATGCACGAACTGGGGTTTGACCAAATCATTTTCAGCCTGATGACCGACCACAAGCATATCGACCGCCCGTCTGGTCACGGTATCATGCTGAATTATTCCGAAAGCTGGATGAAGTATTACGAGGAAAAAGACTACGAGTCTTTTGACCCCGTACGGCGCCATATGTATGCAGCGCCTTCCCTGTTTGTCTGGGATGAACTATTAGCGCGCACCGTTGCTACCAAAACGCAAAAAACACTCATGCACGAAGGGCACGATGCCGGATTGAAAGACGGCATCGGCATACCCTTGCATGGCCCGCATGGGGCACTGGCCGGTGTAGGTGCTGCCAGCAGTGCGGGCGGTGTGGAGATTGATGACAAAAACCTGCTCTCCCGTACACATTTACTGGCACAACAGTTTTATGCGGCATACCTTGGTATTGAAGCCCTGCGCTTGCAAACAGAAGAGCCCAAACTGGTACACCTGACAAACCGCGAACAGGAAGTTTTAAAGTGGTGCGCACGCGGCAAAAGCAAGCCGGAAATCGCCACGATTTTGAACCTGTCTGAGAACACAGTGCATTCCTACGTCAAAGAATCACTGCGTAAACTGGATGCGAATAACGTGACCCTTGGCGTGCTACGTGCGCTGCAAATGGGCCTTATCCAGATTTAAATCACAGAAAACCCTATATTTAATAAGCGTTTAAGCCGCGCCCCCACGATCGTGGGTATTCACGCACATGGCGATTCCCCCTTATCCTGAAAATAGAGGCGTGTTTTTTTAAACGCCCATTTTTGAGGACACAGACGCACAAAGGGAATTTTCTTTTATGATTTACTGCATTAACCACAAAACAATTCAGCATTTTGGTAAGGCACTCGTTGACCAGTTTTATTTACGCTACGATCTTTTGGTGGATGGCCAGTATTGGGATCTCAGCCGCTTTCAAGGCATGGAATACGACCAATACGACACACCCGCCGCGACCTATCTTGTCTATGTCGATAAAACGGGCGTTGTGCGCGGCAGTGTGCGCGCTGTGCCGACAGACCGCCCCTATATGATCAAAGACATTTGGCCGGAGCTGATTGAAACCCTGCCGATGCCGCAGTCGCTCTCCGTCTGGGAAGCATCCCGTTTTTGCGTGGATAAAAACCTCAGCCGTGAAGACCGCACGCAGGTAAAGAACGAGTTGGTGCTGGCCTTTTTGGAATTCGGTTTGCAAAACGATATCCGCGACATGATCGGCATTATGCCGCCCAAGCTGTGGCAGAACGTTTTTGTTAAAGCAGGCTGGGACATTGAATACATGGGCCCCGAGAAAGACCTGGGCAAAGACGGCATTATCATTGCCGGCCGCATGCCGATATCGCTTGCCGTATTAGAAAATGTACGCAAGACAACGGGCATCACCCATGCCGTTCTAACCACCACACCACACCACGCGACCAATACAATTGTCCACGAAGGCGTTGCGAACCAGAATGTTGTTTACAAAAAAGGAGCTGCATAATGTCCGCCTTTCAATCTTTACAATCCACCAATAGCGATAAAGATGCGTGTGAAAAAGTCGGCAACACCATTGTGTGCCTGCACTTTTTATCCAGCCAGGCCGACAAAGACGGCCTGCCGGAAGTCGCCGCTGCCATTGACCGCGCTATCGGCGTTATTGCCCGTACAGGGCGGGATATCTACATCGAACACTTGCAACAGGTGGTCGACCAACATGCACTGGCTGCCGAAGATTTTGTCGAGGGCTTTTGCCATGTGAATGACGAGGGCGTCAAAAGCCAGATCAGAAACATTGTGCGTAAGGAATAGTTGTTATTTCGCTTCAACGAGGGGGGAAGAAAGATGACGGGACTACAGTTTACAAACTCAAGGATACTCATTTTTGATCCAAACCGCGAAGCAGGTTCAGACACCCAGCATGCGCTGACATCTTTGGGGGTACGTCACGTATTCACGACCGAGACAATGGAACAAGCACTGCAATCCATTGATGAAGTCGTCCCCGATATCGTGCTCAGCGAGTTAATGCCCGATAGTACGGATAGCTTTGAGCTGTTAAAAACGGTCCGTGAAATGGACGGCCCCTCCCGCAATATTCCCTTTGTGATCCTGACGCGTGAATCAAAAAACGATACGGTCCGCCAAGCCATCGAAGTTGGCGCCAAGGGCTATATCCTGAAGCCGTGTAATCCATTGGCTCTTAAAAAACATTGCATGCGTATTTTGCACTACGAAGGGGTATCTTAGAATGTCTCAAGAAAAATCTTTAAGATCGATGCAGCAAATCGAAAACCAGCATAAAGCACTTTGCTCGGACTATATGCAGCTACGTGACATCACGCCCGCAGCGGAAGAACGGCTGGAGCGCATTGCCCAAATGTACTGGCAACTGCGCACCCAAATTTCCGCCGTGACGGATACAGCCAAGATAGAAATCGATTTTAGATAAGCCCCACAGGCCTAGGCTCCACAAAAACCGTCAAAAACATGCCCTACCTTCAGCTTGGCTTCAGGTACGTCTTCTAGGTTTACCCTAAAAAGGTAACCAGATGATTCGCCTCCCAAAACTGAAAACAAGCGCTGCGAAGCTGTGCTTTATCACCGCAACCTATGTCAGCCTCTGCCTGAATTTGAGCTTTACCGGCAAAGTGCTGGATATTGCAGGCACCCAGACAGAGATGAGCGCGCTTTTCCTCATCAGCGTCCCAGCCGTGCTGATCGCGCTTTTGAACATCGCGTTTTTACCCTTTTCATCCCGCTATAGCATCAAACCTGCCTTGATCTTTATTGTCGTCACGTCTGCCATGTTCAACTATGGCGCCTTTCACTATGGCGTTATTTTTGATGACAATATGTTCCGCAACTTTGCGGAGACAGATACAACGGAATCTGCGGCCTACCTGAGCTTCTCGCTGCTCGCCACGTTATTATTCACGGGCGTCTTACCTGCCTATCTGATTGCTAAAACCGACATCACAAAAAATAGCTTCAAAAAAGAAGCACTGATGCGCATGGCGTCTGTCGGCATATCTGTATTTCTGGTTGGTTTTGTGGCGTTTTTCTATTTTCAGGATTACGTTTCCATCGGTCGTAATAATACGGTTTTGCGCAAATCCGTTATTCCATTATACCCGTACAAAATGGCGTATAAATTTATACGCAAAGATTATTTTCAAAAGCCTGTGGTTTTCCGCCAGCTCGCGCTTGATGCAACGCATACACCACCCGAAACCGCCCGCAAAAAGCTGGTGGTGCTCATATTGGGTGAAACACAGCGCAGCATGAACTATTCGCTCTATGGCTATGCCCGCAAAACCAATGCCTTCACGGAAAATCTGGGGCTGACGGTTTTTCAAGATGTCACATCCTATGGCACAGCCACAGCACAATCTGTGCCGTATATTTTCTCTATGACGCCCGAAAATTACGACGCGGATGACGAAAAAAACCAGGACAATGTTATAGATGTCGCCAACCGCACAGGCATTGCCCTGCGCTGGCTGGACAATAACGGTGGCTGCAAGGGCGTTTGCGACCGTGTTGATTTTGAGGATATGCG
>JBGTNC010000159.1:0-7721 GCA_041743265.1 Alphaproteobacteria bacterium
TATAAGGACCCCGGCGAAGCCAGCGGTGGCAAAATGCACAAGGACATGAATGTCATGCGCATCGAAGGGTTGCTCAGCAAAGTCGCGATGCACCACAAAGATGAAATTGCGGATACGGCTGTCGCCATTTTGCAATCCGCCGAAAACGGGCGCCACAATCCGGAAGCCAAACAAAAGGATGTTGTGCGCATGTTTGTGGCCCCCATGATGCGTGGCCATGATGCGGCCTTGATCGACAAAGCCGTCAATGCCATCCACAACACCGCGCAAATGCACGTGCAGGAAAAATTTGCCTTCGAGCTTTCAGGCAAATCACCCACCACACCACAGCAGACCAGCACGGCCCCCGTTAAACCCGGCGGCATGAAACGCTGATTATTTTTTGGGGTATTTTTTCTCTTTTTTGGTTTTTTGAAGCGGCACGTACTGCTTTCGCGCGGCCATTTTCTCATAGTTCAGATAATGCGCAAACTCTGGCAGTTCTTTATCCAGGAAATACCCCTGCAACGTCCATGAACGCCAATCACCTCGCTGGCGCTCTATAAAATCCTCATATTTTCTTGTCATGCCTTGAAGCAGGCCTTCGCTTGGGGAATCCGCATATGCTTTTTTCAAAGCAGGCAGTGCAGGGCCGCCGATCTTCAGTGCGTAATACGCATCAAAGGAACGAGAATATGCGAAGTTATAGTCGGCAATCACACGGTCAAAACTGACAAAGCAGCAAAGATACAGCACCGAGAAAAGCGCCAGCAAATTACCCTTCACAAGCCATGTATTGCTTTTGTTTAAAACCAATCGCCAGATAATCAAAACCAGACCCAATACAATCAGGCCCAGCCAGATCATGGCCGCCAACCGCAGATATGTCAGGGAATAAAAATCAATATAAAGAACGTTTCTATATGCTGCCGTCAACGTCAGCATAATGTTTTGCCCAACCCAGAAAATGGTCAGGTATTTGGCAGGGGTGGAATGGTATTTCGCTTGGCGTTCATCAAAGACCAGCAGCACATAAAATGCCGCCAGCATCACCGTAAAAATCAACGGGTAGGCTGCATTTTGGGCAAGGCTTGCGTAATCCACCGCACCCGCTGCCTGAAAGAACGCGTTCACATCCATGCCATTCTGTATGGCGAAAATGACGTTAAACAGGCAGAGCGAAAGAACCAGTGACGTGCGACTGACCCATGTTTCAAGATTGGCGGGCAGCGCGTGTGCCTTCGTCAAATCTCGCATCAAACGCATGCGCAAGAAACCCCAGATGATCAACCCCGCCACCAGCCAGAAAAACCAGCGGCTCATCGACAGCAGCGCAAGAATATCAATATATTCGAATACCACTTTCCACGCCGGATTAACCTTGGCGAAAAAGAAAACAAAAGCGATCGCAAAGGCGAGCGGGAACAAGATATAGCCCCATAAATTGCTATAGATCTTCTTGGTTTTTTTCTTGGCCTGCAGCTTATTGACTTTACGGCTGTCCGCGCCGTGTTGTACCAAAAACCCTATCGGCACACTCAGCATATCGCGCAGCCACAGCCATGGATTAAACCCCGCGCGGCGCGGCATAAGCATGAGCGTGGCGCAACCCAGCGTGAACATCAACATAGATAAAAGACTGGGCGACCAGACAAAAGACCCCAAAAGCCCCACACATAAAACCGCCACCACTTTGCCTGCGCTACTACGCAAAACAGCCGGATGTGTCAAAACCAACAGCGGCAAAAACAGCGCGCCAAAAATGGCCACCGAAATGCCCAAATGGGCGCCGTAGAACAAAATATCCGCTGTAATCAGCAAGAAGGCAAAGCACAGCACCTTGGTTTGAAATCGATGGCGCAAGGGCAAGGTGGATGCGGACATGACATATTCCTGTTTTAAAAATACATATATTTTGGAAATTATCGCACGAATGCGCTCTAAATTATCGTAAAACCCCACGACAGACGAGTAAAAATAGCGCCCCTCCCGTACGAGATTTATTATGTGAATATATGTGCCGCTTAGATCATTTCCGGATATTTTTGGCCTTGCGCCAGCCGTTCAGGGGGTTATAGATAGAAATACAAAATTGATAACAAAATCATAATCATCCTGACAGCGATGGCATGTCTGAAAAACGTGGCCACAGCTTTTGAATAAAGGGACGTCCATGGCGAAGCCGGAAAAAATACCGGACCAACCCGCAGGCAAAAAACCCGATGCCGCGCCCGCCACAAATGCCCCCGCAGCAACACCCTCTAATGACAACCCAGCCGCCCAAACACCGCGCCGCCGCCGCGTGCGCCCCAAGAAAGTCTTAGAAACGGGTGTCAACGTCGCAGGTTTTGGCAATGTGCTACAGGCCTGGCGCAAAGAAGGCAACCGCTTTGCCAATGTCAGCAAAAGCCTTGGCAAGAAATTTGCCGATATGGCGGCAGGCAGTATGGTTTCTATGAGTTTTCGTCTGATCGCCATCACGTGGGTGGCCGGGATGATTGGCGGCGTATCTACTTTTGGCACGCTCGGCCTGCTGGCACTGGCAACGGGCACGGCCAGCGCGGTTTACAACTACGGCAAAGCCTTCGCTGGCGACAAACTGAAATTGCCCAAAGGTGAACGCCACACCGTTAAATTCTTTGACCGCGCCCGCGCGAAGAAAGCAGGCATTGCTTTTGCAACAGGCTTCCTCAGCGGCGGCCTTGGTCTCTGGCTTGCGAAAACAGAAATTGTGCAATCTGCACTGGCCCACCTGAAAGATTTCTTCAAACCTGCTACAGATGTTTTTAATTTAAGCGCGGCAAAGCCTGCACAGGTACTTCCTGCCGTAGCTGCCGCCACGACAGCATTTAATACGCCGCTATCACCGCGCTTTGCAGAAGCATTGCAGCCCGCGCACATCACCGCGCCGCAAACCTTCATTTTTAAGCCCACCCCTTTAAAACTTGCCGCATAAAGAAGACGACAGCATGACACAGCCCAAACCCTTGCGTGACCACTTCCCGAACCCCAAAGAAACAATACCGCGCCTGCCGCCAACACCGGAAGATGTGGAGGTTTTTTGCAAGGCCGCCATGCGTGGACAGGTAGAGACGCTGAAGGAAATGCTGGAAAAGCACGATGACAGCCTGTTAGATGCGCGCGACAACATTCAGGCCTGCGCGCTGACGTGGGCCGCTTTCGGCGGGCATAATGATGCGATCGCAACGCTGCTGACGGCAGGTGCCAAGATTAACGCCCCCGGCACAGATGACCGCCCTGCAATTGCTTGGGCTGCCGAAATGGGCAAACTGCAAACCGTCAACTTGTTACTGGAAGCTGGCGCAGACCCCACGCTGCAAGACAACAGCGGAAAAACCGCACGAGATTTTGCCGAACAGCGTAAACACAAAGCCGTTCTGGCCACGCTGGACGACTGGGTATTACAGAAACAAAAAGCAGAAGAGCAAAAGCGCGAATCGGAAATCCGCGCCGCCATCACAGCGCGCCAAAAGCAGTTACGTCAGGCAAAGCCGGATGGATTAAGCCTTAAAACGAGGAACGGCCCCAAAAAGTAACACACGGCTGCCCATATCTAATAAAAAGCAGATAGCGTATAGTGCACCTTCTGAGCATAAAAAATATAAAGTATTGCAGAAACGGTATAACATTGATGCAGCACAATAATGCGGCCGCTAGCCTACCCCCTATTTTTATTATTAATCTTGAACAATCAACAGAGCGAAAAAAAATAATGACTGCCCAGCTAGATCAGCTTGGGTTACCACATATCTTTTTTTCAGCCGTTGATGGCAAAAAGTTGCTGACACCTGACCTTGTCTGTTATGCACGTCACCGTCGCCGTTTGATGTTTGGTAAAGATTTAAGCCACAGCGAGCTGGGATGCCTGTTATCGCACCGCGCGCTCTATCGCAAAATGGTTAAAGAGAATATTCCGATCGCCATTGTCCTGGAAGATGACGCAATCTTATCGGATGATTTCGAGGCCGTTATACGCGCATTGCTTGAAAACCCTATCCGCTGGGATATGATCCGGTTTCTGTCGCGCTCTAAAAACTATAGACAGAGCCGCGACCTTGGTCCCCTTATTGGTGAATATCGGCTGGCGCGCCCCAAAGGCCTGCCGGGCGGCGCCTATGCCTATATGCTGACATGCCATGCTGCAAAAAAACTAAATGCCAATATGCACAGAAACTGGGCGCCGGTGGATATGCTGCATGGAAAAATTTGGAAAACGTTTTTACACCGTACGTACAGCGTTAATCCATCACCCGCCAGATTTGATGCGGAAAATGAATCCACGATCGGCGATGATAGATTCGATAAGTTGCAAAACTTTGACGTACTTGAGCGTACGGCATATCCCGTGACGCGACTGGGTATGAAAATTTACGAAATTTTTATCAAGAAGCTAACGCTCGGCGTAACGTGGGGGCTCGATATCCAGATTAGAAAAAAGCTGCGCAAACCTTAATAAGCCCCAAACGTATAACTTGATTTATCATACCTTAAAGCCAAAAAACTCTTTTATATAAGTTTTTACAATACGCCTCGGTTTCCCGCCCCACTTCGAATAGCGATATAGAGCAAAAGCAAGCGACAGCTTCTCACAAGATTTTAAGGGGGAAGACTGCAACTGCGAAAATATAGACCGCCAAAAATCACGGTACAGCGTATATTGCGCTTTCCCTGTTTTTGGCTTGTAGGCCAGCGCCGATGCCTCGGTTATATATTGATAAAAGGTTGCATCACTCGTACCCGCAACACGCCCCGACAGAAAAAATGGAAGCATTAAAATTAGATCCTGCCCCCAAGGATGGGGATAGGCACGCCAGTTTTTTAAGGTGGGCGTCAGCGCATCCCGACGATAAAGGCCGTAACACCAACTGCCCGTTACATGGCCCAGCAACATTTTGACGCGCCTTACGCCTGTTGCATCGTTTATCCCTTCATAAAATGCAGCAGTCCTATCAACAAAATCTTTTCCATCTGCACCGCGCTTCATATGCACAACAGAAGGCACGACAAAATCGGTTTCTGGATACGTCTGCGAAACCGCGTAAAGCCGCTCTATGTAGTTTTCGCTCCACCAGCCGTCATGGGCGGCAAACATGAACCACGGGCTCTCCGCCGCGTTCAGTACGTAATTATAATTCCCCATTGCCCCTATATTTTCTTTTTGTGTGTGGATCTCAAAACGGGCGTCTTTATCTGCCCATTTTTTTAATATATGGGGGGTATCGTCTGTGGAGCAATTATCCGAAACGAGAATCCTCACGTCTTGAAACGTTTGGCTGTGCAAAGAAGATAATGCGCGGTCCAGATAATCTGCACCGTTATAAACCGCCATGCCGACTGTGACTTTTTTCATTTTTTATGACGCCCTATAAAATATCCGCAAAGCATTGATGGCTATAGTCTATCAAACACCACGCTAAAGACCAGCCCGCCATGGGCGGGGGTATGTAAATCTATTTTGGCGCCGTGAAGGTCGGCAACCCATTTCACAATGCTGAGCCCCAGCCCTGTACCGCTCTGGGATTTATGGATGCGATAGAATCTGTCAAAAATTTTTGACCGGTGTTCAAGTGCAATACCCGGGCCTGTATCCCGCACGCACAAAACAAGAGCATCACCGCTTTGTTGCAGTAAAACATGCACAACAGCATTTTCCGGAGAAAACTTGATTGCGTTGTGGATAATATTACGCACCATCAGGGCCAACGCGTGGCGCACACCGGGTATGCTGCCCTGCGCGGCTATGTCGACCGCTACCTCTATCTTGATGCTACGGGCTTTGGCGACAAGTGTCAGCCCCCTTACTTCTTCTTGCACTATATCTGCCAGCACGACGCTCGCCATGGGGCTGCGGTCATTTTGCAGCCTTGCAAAGGATAAAAGCGCGTCCGTCATTTCTGCGGCGCGGTCAACGCCCGCGATCAGATTGCTCAAGCCATCGCGGCCGGTTTCCGTCAAATTTTCCGACCGCAATAAAGCTTGCGCCTGTGTTTTAATAGCGGCCAGCGGTGTACGCAGTTCATGCGCGGCGTTATCGGTGAATTCACGCTCCCGCGCGAAGCTTTGTTCTATTCGCGCAAAAAGATCGTTGAGCGCCTGCGTCAACGGACGGATTTCAATCGGCACATTCTGGTTATCCACGGGCGATAGATCGTCGACCGCGCGTGCATCTAGCTGCACAGAAATCCCCGTTACTTGGCGCAAGCCAAAGGCCGTGCTCCACCAAATGGCTGCCAGCGCACCCAGAATAAACAAAATGCCCGGCACCAATAGACTGGTTAGCAGTTGATAGGTCAGTTCCCGACGGATATCAAATTTTTCTGCCACTTGAATAATAAGACGGCCATCGTCTTCGATAAAACTATATAGCCGCCATTCGTGCCTTCCTTTTTTATCATAGTTCAAATCTCGAAAGCCATGTTCAGGCGTCAGACTGCCCATGTCCAGCTCATCCGGCGACTGGGCAATCAGTCGGCCTTGTTTTATAACGCGGTACGATATTTTACGCTCGTACGAATGGATAATTTTGACGCCGCCTGCGTCTTCTACATGCGGCAGATGATCAACCGTCAACTCCGCAATCGGCATGGAAGAGAGCGAACGGGCGAATTGCACAAGCGTTGCATCATAGACCTCGTCCACCTCGCGCCAGATAAACACAACGGCAAGCCCGCCCGCCAGCGCCAGGGCGAGCATCATTTGCAGCAAAAGCGTTTTAACAAGGCGCGCGCGGAGAGATACAGGTTTCATAGCTCGATCACATAGCCTACATTACGGATGGTTTTAATAAAATCACGGCCCAGCTTACGCCGCAAAGCAGAGATATGTACTTCGACTGTATTGCTGCCAATATCATCATGGCTCCAGTCATAGATACTGCTTTCAATCTGCTGCTTGCTGAGCACGCGCCCGATATTATTCATGAGATATTCGGCAATCGCAAATTCCAACGCTGATAACGCCACAGGCGCACCTGCAACCTGCACTGTTTTCGACAGCGGGTCCAGCATCATATCGCCATGCGTAATAACAGGTGATGCACGTCCATGCGCGCGGCGGATCAACGCCGCACAACGGGCCAAAAGCTCGTTCAGATCAAACGGCTTGACGAGATAATCATCAGCGCCTGCGTTCAATCCCTCAACTCTGTGATACACAGCATCGCGCGCCGTCAAGAAAAGGCAGGGCGTCATATCCCCCGTCGCGCGCAGGGTTGCTAGCATATCAAGTCCTGATTTTTCAGGCAGGTTAATATCCAAAACCAGCAAAGCATAAGGCTGGGCACGTAGCGCCGCCTCCGCATCTTCGGCATTCGTCAGCCAGTCCGCCGCAAAAGCCGTGCGCAAACCCGCAAGCGTGGCCTTGCCCAAAAGAACATCATCTTCTACCAATAAAATACGCATGTACTTCCATCGAAACTTACGGCATGGCTGTCTATTTTTTTACTTATAGCAGCCTGAGAGTGTACCAGACACCCGTACCAGTCAAGGAGATATGCCCGCCGTTATGCTATTTTCAGCAGTAAGATCACAACTTGGATATCTCGCGCATATAGACTTCATGGAAACGTTGACGTGCTAAATCAGCACGCATCGGCTCATTAAACTCAGGGGCATAAAATATCCGTAGCATCAACAAATCGAGAGACGTCAAAGGAACAGCCTCCGGTGGCATCGCCGCTTCGGGGGGATTGTTCAAAACAGATAATGGAAACTGACTAAGTC
>JBGTNC010000160.1:0-13771 GCA_041743265.1 Alphaproteobacteria bacterium
CAAGCACGGCATACAGAACAAGCAGCACATCCACCGTCTTTGAGCGCATCCGATCCACAGGCGCTGCTGCCTACAGGGTAGGTAAAAGATATAAAAAAACGCCAGCTGATAAAAGCTGGCGTTTTTTTTGTGTCTTATTAGATCCTACATTTTAACGGTAGGGTTTTGCCGTTTGAAGGCAGGCAGCGGGTGGTTTGTTTTAACCAAGGCGCGCATGATCTCTTCGCGTGTTTCGCGGTCACGCTCGCCTTCCAGATGTGCAAATAGTTTTTGCCCTGTTGTCTTGCTGTCAAAGCCGTTGTGCACAGCGGCCATGATGCCTTTGATGCTGTGGCGGCGGTTGAGCGGGCTGTCTCCAGCTTTAAGGCTTTCCAGCAAAGTTTTGCCCGCCGTTTGTGCGGCGTCTTCGTTTTGTCCAGCCAGTGTACCCAGTGCCAGAATGTAAATGCGGCGTTGTGTTTCTGTTTGTGCCGGGGTTTTTGTGGCGGCGGCAATTTCTGTGGCGACAAACGCTGGTGCCATATCGCCCAGTAAACGCAAGGCATGGGCCGCGGCAAAGGTTTTTTCAGGCTTGCCTGCTTTGTTGTTTTGAATGACGGAGATCATGGTCTCTACCGCTTGCGGCAAAACGGCGGGTTGCGTTTGCGCAATGCCTGCAATGTCTTGCGCCAGACGGTTTGCTACTTGCGGCGTTGTTTCTTTGTGCAGGGCGTAAGACAACAGGGCAACGCTATGTTGTGCGGCTTCTGCCGATGTTGTGCCAATATCGGCCATCAGGCCCGATGTCAGACTGCGGCCCAGTGTATCCGGCTGTTGTAGCAGCGATTGCCCAAGGGTTGCCAGCGTCATGTCACGGCTGGCGGTATTGATACCGGACAGGGCCACGAGCGATAGCTCAAGTGCGCGCTGTGCATAGGAATCTTTTTCACTCAGCAAAGTATCTGCAATGGCAGAGGTTGCAATCTTGGCAGCAGCCGGCTGTGCAATGGTCATATCGCGCAGGGCATTGCCCGTCATATAGCGCAGGCCTGAATCTTTTTCCTGACGCATGAAGGTTGCGATCGCAAAGGCTGCTTCAATCGCGGCCTTGTCATTCTTGCTGCCAATATCGGCAATCAGTTTTACGGTTGTATAACGACTGGTGTAATCCGTGATTTCCGGCAGCGCTTGCGCCAATTTTTTAACAGCGGGTAGCAGGCTTGCGTTGTCAAAACTTTTGCCAATGGCTTGTAAGGTGTCGCGCAATACGGCGGCCTGATCGCGGCGGTGGATGATGCCATCCAGTGCGGCTTGGAAATCTTGCAGGGCACTTGTTGATGTTTGTGCCGGTTTTTGGTTTTGTGTTGTCATGTGATACACCCGTGTCAGCCACAAAGGGGTATTGCCCGTTTGCGGTCTTTTGATTTTTAAATGATCTGGCTGATGCCTTCTTGGCCCAACGTGCAGGCGCGGAGTGAGGCTCATATATAGTGGCCAATCTATACCCGCGCATCGTTTATGTCAACGAAGCGGGGCTAAGATACTGAATAGATGGAAAAGAGGAAGATTAAGTACCGTTGCCGTCACGATAGGATTTCAAAAACCCTTTAAACATGTCTACTTCGCCGGCAATGCGCAAAATGGTATCGCGGTCGCTCAAATCTGTGCGGCTACCTTCACGGGTGACAACACCGAAAGTATCGCTCATTTGGGTTTTGGCCATATCGGCTTCGTAGCGGGCTTTCAAGCTGCGGAGCGACTGTGTGTCGCCGCCCAGTTTATAGGCAACGGCCGCGTTGATGACCATCTGCGCGGCATCCGCATCAATCTTGTCCTTGCCGGGGGCGGGCAACATGCCTTCAATCGTGGTGGCAGCGGCTGTCCAGCGTTGGGCACGCCACAAAACATCGGCCTTCAGTTTTTGTGCATCGTTGCTGGAAAGCGGGGCGAGGGTGGCAATGGCATCATCCGTGCGTTTCAGCTCCGACAGCGCACGGCCGCGCAGCAAAGTGCGCTCTTCGGTGATTTTCTCATCCGCGCCGCTGCGTTCTGTGCGCTGCAAAGCGCTCAGGGCTTGGGCGGGTTTGTTATCCAGCAGGTAAACGGCCGCCAGCTTTGCGCCCAAAGGCGGCATGGTTTCTTGCGGTGGTGCGCCGCTTTGCACTTGCGCTTCGATAATATCAGCCGCTTTGCCCAGTAGATCCATGCGGATCAGGAAATCGGCAAAATGCAATGTGGCCAATGATCCTTCGGCCCCTGTCGGCATGAGGCTGCCGTAAGCGGTATAGATGGAAATGGCTTCCAGCGGTGAAATGCTCTCGGCTTGTTTACCGACAAAAATATCTGCAATCACACGGCTCATGCTGTCTTGGATCACGACGGTATCGCTGAGCAGGCGATCCGCCATTTCCAAGGCGCGTTTCATGTCATGCAGACCGTCCAGATATTGTTTATTGCGGACTTTTAACTGGCCGAGGTTGTGCAAGATTTGCACTTCCAGCCCATCACCGCGCCAAGCGAAGCGCAGGCTGTCGATACGGTCAATGGCATCTTTGAGCGTGATTTTATTTTCAGCCAGTTCCAGGTTGGTCAAGGCCAGGCTAGCCTTGGCGTGATAGAGGCGATCCAGCCCGTTGGCAACAGGCCCCCAGATACGCAAAGCCTCATCTGTGCGGCCTTCTTGTCGGGCGGCTTCGCCTTTTAGATAGGCCATTGCGGCGCGGTGATGCGCGTCTGTATTTTCCGACCAGGGATCCAGCGTGTTCAAAAACTTATTGGCAGTTTCTGTGCGGCCCAGACGCAGTGCGGATTCTGCCATGTAGATGGTGAAGGGGATGGAGATATTTTCAGGGTATTGCAACAACATGCGGTTATCTGCCGGAAAAGATCTATCTGCCATACGCCACTGCTCTGTCGCGGCGGCGGCATAGCCGATCCAGAGGTTTACCTCGGGGTGTTGCTGAATGGCGGGGGTTGATAAATCCCGCAGCGCATCTTGGTAATGCCCCGCCATAGCAGCGGCGGCACCGCGCAAGGCCAGAAAATTAGGGTTGAGGGCCATATCGGGGTCGCGCTGTTGCAATAGACGCAAAACACCCAATGTTTCTTGTCCGAAATTATTGGCAAAATACAGCAATGCCAAATTCATCAGCATTTCGTTGCGGATGGTTTCGTTCGGCGCATTGGCGCTTTGTTGTTCCAGCTTGCTGCGGTTGCGCGAAAGCTGTTTCAACCCGCCCTGCCGCCAGTTGGGAAAGTCGAACAGGCGCGGAAATTCTTCGGGCGTGTCTTGTTGTGTCTGTGTGATCATGGCGGGGCCGGCATCGGGCGTGGCAATAAGCCCCTGCGATGATGTGATGATGACGTAATCTTCAATGCGCGTTACGCGAATATCATCGGAGAGACCGCGCAACACCATCCCTGTTGCGGCAGAGAAAATTTCGACATCGCTAAAGCGTCTTGCTTGGTCGATACGGTCGGCGGGTTGGCTGGAGGGGATGATGTGCAAAATATCCCCTGCATCCGGATCTTGCAACGTCAACAGCCGGCTGGTGCCGTCTAACGGGGCCAGCAGTTTTGCATGGCCGCTGGCGCGGTCAAATTCCACGCGGGTTACATTCGGGGATTGTGCTTGCATCGGCATGGACGTGACAGAAACGCGCCATGTCAGGTTTTGTTTTTCAACAGAGACATAGCTGTGCGGCGGCATGCGGTAGCGATAAGCTGTGCCGTTATCAAAGCGCAGCACACGTGCAGCCCCCATGAGTACAGCCATCGGGCCTGTCGCACTGGGCACTTGCACGCTACCTGTTGTGGAATCAGAAACGATCCAAAGATCGTTAAACCGTGTAAAAACGGCCAGCCTGACAGGCGCCAGACCAGACAGGGTGATGATTGTCGGTGCTTGCTCCATCACGGGGACAGGCTGTGTGGGCGGTTTATCAATGATAATCGCAGCGTTTTTATTGGCGGCGTCCATCGCGGGGTTTGCTGCGGGTTTTTCGGTGTTCTGTGCGGTGCTTTGTGCCGTGCTTTGCGCAGGACTGGGGGCGGGTTGCCCTTCGTTCAGCTGTGCTGCAAGTTCGGCGGCCAGTTTTTTGACATCAAGGTCGTCAATACTTGTTTGTGCATCCGTGCTCTGTGGCGGTTTGCTGTTACGCGGTTTTCCTGTCTTGATATCAATATCAGGTTTTGGTGCTGCGGATTTGCTGATGATGGGTTTGCTGGGGGCGGGTTTTGCGATAGGCGTTGTCACAGCTTTTGTCGCAGGTTTCACGGCAGCGGTTGGCGTGGCAGCTGGTTTTGCTGTGGTGGCACCTGCTTTGGGGGCGTAAACATCCAGCACAATTTTGCGCATCAGGCGGTAATGCTTGATATCGGCCTTGGCAGGAATGCCGATTGTGAGTGTTGTGCCACCACCGCTTTGTGTACTGCGCAGGCTACGGATCAATTTCGTATCGCTGACGGTGGGTACGTCCAGTTTATCTTTGGTGTCAAACGTGGCGGTAATCGTATCGCCTGCGGTTTTGACTTCATATCCGGTCAGTTTCGAGAAATCGAGCACAATACGGGTGTAATCACTATGTTCGCCAACGCGCACCGATACCGTTTCGGCAAAGGCAGATGCGGGACTGCCCAGCAGAAAAACGAGGGCCAGATAAAAAACAGCCAAACGGCAAACCCCCATGCCCACAGGCATAGGTTTCTTGCTATCGGCTGTTATCTGGCGCCGCATCTGCTTCATTTAACGTCCTGCGGGTTGTGGTTTCTGGTCTGGCAGCTTGCGCATTTCAGCCAGACGGATGGTGACAAGTCTTGCACGCTCCGTATTCATGGCAGCCAGAATGGGCGAGCTTTTGCGTTCTGCCATGCGGCTGATCACCGTCAGCAGAATATCCAGATCAAGCGTATTGAAAATTTCGGCGGCTTCTTTGGGCTTCATATTCTCGTAAATTTTGACGAGAGACGCGATGCGCTCGGCTTCCATGGTCTGTTGTTGACCCAAAAGTTTTTCCAGCTCGCCGCGCAGCTTGTTGAGCTCGGTAATTTTGCGGTCAACTTCTTGTTCGGCGGCGTTCAGCAGTGCTTCGCGCGCGACCATTTCTTGTTCGCGTTTGTTCAATTCATCACGGCGTTTGGCAAGGGCCTGTAAAACTTCAATCTCGGAGGCACTGAAAGACCGCTGTGTGTCTTGGCTGGAGGTATCAGGCGGCAGCGCGCCCGGCAACTTGATGTCGGGCATTTTTTCCGTCGCAGCTGCTTGTGTGGCGTCTTTCTTATCCATCGGTGGCGGTTCTTCGTTGACGGCCTGCTGCGCGCGCGCGCCGACAATGACGCTGGCGTTATCTGGCTGGGCTGTGCCGTAGGTAATCAGGTTAACCGCGCGAAAAATAAAAACAGTGCCCGCCAAAATCATCAGCAGGGTAAAAATATTGACCGGCAGTTTTTTCAAAAAGGATTTCATGTGTATATCCTCATGACTGCTGTTTCGCTTTCATCGCTTCCAGTAACTCTTTCTCCGCTTTGGTGCGGGGGGTGGTTGCCGGTTTGATGTCAGCGCGTGTTTCCGGTGCCGTACTTGCGGGTGCGGCAGCGGCGGGTTTGTGGCTTTTTTCTGCCAGTACTTGCAGGCGCTCGGCCAGGCTATCGCCTGCCTGCACCATGATTTCCAGCTCGTCCGACATGGCGCGTGCGGCATTTACTTTTGTTTGCAGCTGGTCGCCAGCGTCTGTGACAGCGCTTTTCAGGCCATGCACAGCACCTTCGGCGCGCGCGGTTGCAATGTTCAGAGCTTGTATCAATTGTTCGAAAGCGGCGCGGTCTTGCTGGATTTTTTCAAACTGTCTGGACAGTTGCCAGGAGCGGTACATCACCACACCCAGAACACCCAGCAGTACTACATCCAGTAAAGGCCCAAGCTCTGCTGGCATCAGACATCCTCCTCCGCCGGCGGCTCAATGTATTCTTCGATGCTGGCGGCAATCTGTCCCTGTTTTTGGCCGACCTTGGCCATAAACATCGGGTGCTGGCCCACACGCATTTCAATCAAGTCTTCGGGGCGGGTATTGAGAATAACGGTCGAGCCGATTTCCCAATTTAGAATATCGTTCAGGGAAACGGTTGTTTCGCCCAGGATGGCGGAGAGGTTCACGTCGGTCAGGAAAAGTTCTCGCGTCAAGTGAGATTCCCAAATCGTGTCGCGGCCAAATTTTTCACCCATGAACATTTGCAGCAGGATTTCGCGCACCGGCTCGAGCGTGGCATAGGGGATCATGATTTCAATGCGGCCAGACCGGTCACCCATATCAATGCGCAACCGTGCCAATACACCGGCGTTGTTGCTTTGGGTGATGGTGGCAAAGCGCGGATTTGTTTCAATCCGGTCCATGCGGAAGGTCACAGGGGACAGGGGATCAAAAGCGGCAGACAAATCGTTGAGCACAACGGTTGCCATGCGCTCGATCAAGCGTGTTTCAATAGTGGTATAGGGGCGGCCTTCGACGCGCAAGGCAGAGGTGCCGCGACGGCCGCCGAGCAAAACGTCAACGATTGAATAGATCAGCGCGCTGTCGATCACCATCAAGCCGCGATCATCCCATTCTTCGGCTTTGAAAATGCTGAGCATCGCGGGCAGGGGAATAGAATTCAGGTAATCGCCAAAGCGCACAGAAGAAATATGGTCGAGGCTGACCTCGACGTTATCAGACGTCAAGTTGCGCAAGGAGGTAGACATCAGACGTACCAGACGGTCAAAGACAACATCCAGCATCGGCAGGCGTTCGTAATTGACGAGCGCGCTGTTGATGAGCTCCATGATACCGGTTTTGCCGCCGTTCTCATCGTCATCGCCAAAGCCAAGAAGGCTGTCAATCTCGCTCTGGTCGAGAATGCGGCCTTCTTCTTTTACGCCTTGTACAGGCTCTTTTTGATCCACGGTGTCGCTCATTGTATCAACATCTCCTGGAATAGGATGTCACGCACGTCAATATCGGGTGCTGCAGCACGGACACGGTTCAAGAGTTCGATTTTCATGCGGTAGAGGCCAGATGATCCTTGCAGGTCATCGGGGCGCAATTCGCTTAAGTATGTTTGAAACTGGTCGACCACGCGCGGCATAATGGCTTCAAACCTTGTCTGGTCTTCGGCTTTCTCCAGCTCCACCTTCAGCGAAATACGCAAATATGATTTTTGGCGTGCATTGCTGTTCAGGTTCACCAGCATATCGGGTATGTCGATGAACGTACCGGGCGCACTGCTTTTTTCTGCCAGCTGTTTCAAGCAGTCTTCGTAATGTTTGTCGCCTTCTTTAACGGTCGAGCATTCCGGTTTGTGTCCCGGCAATACGCCGTCGAGATAGCCCATGAAATAAGCTCCCGCGCCTGCACCGATGATAATCATCAAAGGCAGGACCACGAACATGATGATTTTTTTTGCTTTAAATCCACCGGAAGATTCAGCCTCACCCAAACTGGGCGCAGCGCCGTCGGCGGCAAGCGTGCCATCCACGTCGGTGTCGGATTTATCGATTTCGTCGTGTTCTTTGTCGGCGGCCATGATCCCCTACTTCTTATGTAAACGTTATACACGGTCCGAATGAAAGACCGCTGATAAACACCTCAAAACCCTGCATATATCGTGCCACGAATTGAGGACAATGTCAGTTTCATTTTATCAGTATTTATGCGGACTTCCTAAATTCTCAGTTTTCGTAAAATGCACATCAAATGCAAATTGCGGTGACGGGCGGCAAAATCTGCCGAGAGTGAACGGTAATCCCCCCGCGCTTGGGGGTGTTGCGGTCAAAAGGCAGCCGAGGCTGTGCTCTAACTCATTGAAGAACAACAGAAAAAGAAACTGGCATGGTTTCTGCAAAGCATTCAGCGGGTTAAGGCGTTGACCGGTTGTCTACAAAAAAAACAAAACAACCAGAACGCGCCACAGTAAAAGAAAAGGTAGTTCAGACATGGAGAACATATCCTACATCGGTTTATCGCAACAAATGGCGCTCCAACAACAAATGGAGATGACCGCGAACAACCTCGCGAATATGAGCACACCGGGTTACAAGGCGCAGTATGCCTTGTTCAGTGAATATCTGAGCAATCCCGAAAATGGCGACACAATACATCAATCCGCCAACAGTGGTGGCTATCGCGATTTGTCGAACGGATCGCTGACACAAACGCATAACCAGTTCGATGTCGCTTTACAAGATAAGGGCTTCTTTGCCGTGCAAGCGCCAGACGGTATTCGCTACACCCGTGATGGTAGCTTTGCGTTGAACAAAGATCGCCAGCTCGTCACAACAGCCGGCTTGCCGATTGTGAATGATAATAACGAGCCGATTACAGTTCAGGCAGACGCCACACAAATCCGCATTACCGAAGAAGGCGAAATCACCAGCGAATTCGGCACGATTGGCCGCATCAAAGTTGTGCAGTTTGACGATGAACGCAGCATGACGCGTATCGGTGACAATATGTTTGATGCACAAGGGCAGGCGGAAACAGTTGTGACGCGCCCGCGCATTGTACAGGGTGCTGTTGAAAATTCCAACGTCAACCCAGTCATCGAAATGAACAGAATGATTGAAGTTTTGCGTGTCTATCAGGCAACGCAACGGATGTTGCAAACGGATCATGAACGGATCCGCGGCGCCATCCAAAAATTAACAAGCGTGTAATGGTATTTAAAGTTTATACAGGAGAAACATCATGTCTTTAACACTCGACATCGGCGCCACCGGAATGCTCGCACAGCAATTGAACGTGGATACCATTTCCAACAACATTGCCAACATGACCACCACAGGCTTTAAACGCCAGCGTGCTGAATTTCAGGATTTGTTGTACCAGACAAAAGTACGCCCCGGTGCCTCTTCTTCGGATCAGGGCACAACAGTTCCTGCGGGTATCCAGCAAGGTTTGGGCGTGAAAGCAGGTTCCGTCTACCGCATTAACGAGCAAGGTGCGTTGCAAATGACCGGTAACGAATTCGACGTCGCCATCAAAGGCCTCGGCTATTTTCAAATTTTGCTGCCAAGCGGCGAGACGGGTTACACACGTGACGGTTCTTTCCAGCTGGACCAAAACGGCCAGATGGTAACATCCGAAGGTTACGCTGTGCAGCCAAGCATTACCGTGCCCACAGATGCTGTGGACGTGACCATCAATGCTTCCGGTGAAGTACTTGTGAAGCTGCAAAACCAAACAGCGCTTGCCAACGTCGGCCAGATGCAGCTGGCGACTTTTGCCAACGATGCAGGTCTGGAAGCCATTGGTAACAACTTGCTGTTGGAAACAGAAGCCTCTGGCTCTGCCGTGATTAACAACCCGGGCGAGCCTGGCTATGGTGCGCTTGAACAAGGTGCGCTGGAAACATCCAACGTGAATATTGTTCAGGAAATCACCTCTTTGATCCAGGCACAGCGCGCTTATGAAATGAATTCTAAAATCATCCAGACGGGTGATGAAATGCTCTCCACCATTTCTCAGCTGAGATAAGTGAAGGGATAATAGGATTGTAACGCAAGGTTGGGAGACCCAAGCATGACAAACCATCAAAAGAATACTGAAAATAAAGCACTTATCATTGAGCCTGCAGGCTTGGCAGATCGCGGCGCGATTGTTGACTTGCGCAAGATCTTGATGATTGTGGCCATGACAGCCGCTGTATTCAGCAGCGCCTGGGCCGGTGACATCATGCCGCGCCACGATAGCGTTGTGACTGCAAATGTTGTGACTGTCGGCGATGTGTTCAAAGGCATCACCCGCCATGCAGACCATGTGCTGGCGCCTGCGCCTGCACCGGGCGAAACGCTGGAATTGTCCGCCAATGATCTTTTGCGCATTTCCGATGCTTTCGGCTTCGGCTGGCATCCGCAAAGCGGGATGGATCAAGTGACTATTCGTCGCGATGCGGTCGATATTGATCGTTATCAAATCGAAGCAGCCCTGCAAGAAAGACTGGCCACCAAACTGCCGGGCCGTCATTTCGAATTGGCGCTGGATGCACAAAGCCAACACTTTTATGTACCGTCCGACAATGCAGCGCGTCTTGATGTGGTTGAGCTGAACGAAGATTTGTTGCGCGGCAGCTTTAACGCCGTACTGGCAGCAGGTGATTTGCGCCAGAACGTACAGGGTACTTTGCACCTGATGACACAAATCCCTGTGCTGCAACAGCCTGTGCGCAGCGGTGATATCATTCGTGCGGCGGATGTAACTTATGTTGATATCCGTGAGCGGGATGTTTCTGCCAAGGCGGTCCTGCATGCAGACCAGTTGATCGGCCAGAGCGCACGTCGTTCCTTGCCAGCCCTGCGCCCCTTGTCTGCGACAGATGTGGTGGAGCCGTTGTTGGTGAAAAAAGGTGATCTCGTCACCTTGACGTTGCAAGACAGCATCATGCACCTGACAACACAAGGCAAGGCACTTGAAAATGGTGCAGCCGGTGCCTCTGTTCGGGTCATGAATACGTCTTCGCGCCAAGTGGTGGATGCGGTGGTGACGGGCATGCAGTCGGTGGCTGTGCGCGCACCCGGCCGTCTGGGCGGTACCTGATACGGCTTGATGAAAACGAATTGATGAAACGGGCACAGAACGTGCGCGAAACTGGCACAGAATGTGCATAGCTTCTACCGAGATAAAATACTTAAAAATATCCATAAAAATGGAAAAACAGGGTTTAAGAAGGAGTTTTCAAATGTTCCAACGTGTTATTGAACCATCCCGCGCGGCAGCTCTGGCTGTTTCTGTTGCGGCTATACTTTCTCTCTCGGCTTGCGGCATGGGCGATCGTGTCTCGGCCATTGGTAAAGCACCTGCCATGAACGGTATCCAAACCGCGCAAAATCAGGGCAACAACCCGCAATTGGTTAACCTGCCGATGCCAGCAGTATCGACCGCGAAACCAAGCCCCAATTCTTTGTGGCAGCCGGGCCGTCAGACCTTTTTCAAAGATCAGCGTGCGCATAAAGTCGGCGATATCATGACCATCATGATCGATATCCAAGACGAAGCGGATTTCGAAAATAAGACAGAGCGTACCCGTACGGGCACAGAAAATGTTGGCGTGCCGAATGTCTTGGGTTTTGAAACCAAGCTGGGTAAATTTTTACCGGGTGCCGTAGACCCCAGCAATCTGATCGGCCTTGATTCATCGTCACGTACAGTGGGTGACGGCAAGATTGAGCGTGAAGAACAGGTGCGCCTGAAACTTGCCGCCATGATCATGCAGGTATTGCCCAACGGTAATTTCATTATCCGCGGCCAGCAAGAAGTACGCGTCAACTACGAGCTGCGCGAGTTGACACTGGATGGCGTGATCCGCCCCGAAGATATTTTGAACAACAACTCCATCTCGTATGAAAAAATTGCAGAAGCACGTATTTCATACGGTGGCCGTGGTCAGGTGACGGATCTTCAACAACCGCGCTATGGTCAACAATTCATCGATGCGGTTTTCCCTTTCTAATCACGGGAACCCACCTGCCGCATTTTCTTCAACCTCTGATACTTTGACTTTCTATACTTGAACTTTCGGTACTACCTTTCTTAACCCTGAGAAAACCACCTTGATGGGCCGGTTGTATTTTCCAAGAACGGAAAATCACCGGCCCTTTTTCTTTGTTATCAGGCGGTTGTCTTACCCTTTTCTAAATTGACATAACGCGGATGCCTTTGCTAAGGTGGCCCATGACAAAAAACAGGCCAAAAGATAAGACAAAAAAGAAGCTCGAAAATAGCGCGCGCCCTGCAATAGCCCTGCAGGCCGAACAGCTCTATAGCTTTGCCTGGACGGGCAATATAGCGGGGCTGGAAGATATGCTGTCGCGTGGTGCCACCGTCGATATCCGCAGCCAAGGTGAAACCGCCTTGATGAAAGCAAGCTGGGAACAGCAAGCCGATGCCGTGCGTGTTTTACTGCGCCATCATGCAGACCCGAATATACAATCCGAAACATCCGGCCACACCGCCCTGCACAAGGCCGCATGGCGCGGCCATGAAAATATTGTGCAGCAGTTGTTGGCAGCGGATGCGGATATGACGCTCACAAACAAATACGGCAATACCGCGCTACACGAAGCAGCCTCGGCCGGCAATATCGCTGCCATGGATTTATTGATAGAAGCAGGCGCCAATCTTGCGACCACAAATAACTGGGGTATGACGCCCGAACAGTTTGCCGTTAAAAGCAATCAGCCGGAAGCTGCAAAATACCTGCAATATATAGCGTTTCAGCAGTCTTTGGGGCTGGGGCCGGCCAAACCATCTGCACCACGGCGTCACCCATGACAGATTTTGCAAAAATCAAACAGGCCATTATCGATAGCCTGACACCGGATTTGCTGGAACCCAAATACCGCGCCCTGTTGGCGCCGGATGATCCTGTCGAAACCGGTCATTGCGCGGTGGCATCCGAAGCGTTCTATCATCTGGCAGGCGGCAAACAGGCAGGCTTTATGCCTGTGGTCTGCGGCTATGCCGTGACAGCGTCAGGCGATATGGTTTTCACACCTGAGGCACGCGCGGCAGCAGAGAAAAACGGTGCACGGCGCGAAACGCATTGGTGGATCAAAGGCCGCCAACAGGCCAAACGCGGTGCGGGTGCGATTTTTGATGTCACTGTTGCGCAATATCCGGCCGCCTTCCCATACGAAAACGGCCGCAATACCGGCTTTATGCAGCCACAACAAAAACCGTCGCGCCGCGCACAGGTGGTGATGGACCGTGTGATTGAAAAACTGGGTGTGCGTGCGGTGTCGGATTATCGCCGTCGCAATATCGCACAATTCAGACAGGCGCAGAAAACAGCACAGCGTCATATTCAGCCCTGATCTGCGCATGATGCGCCGCATCATGCCATAACCCTAAAATATCATTAGTTCCTGTTGGTCTTTAGATTGCAGCCAAAACAATCTATAGTATTGCTGCATATTTTATTGTTTTTTGCGCGTATTGAACAGGAGCATAACTCCCATGGCCGAGGCTGCACCCACGATGACCACAGAAGATTCCACACCACAGGCCCTGCCACTTTTCGATAACGGAAAATGGATCTGGGAAAATTACTACCCACAAAAAATTTCGTGGAAAGCGCCGATTTTAAAAAAGCCGCTGTTTCATGTCATGGACCAAGCTGTACAAAAATATGGCGATAAAGATCTGTGTGATTTTCTGGGTAAAACCATGAGCTATGCCGATATGGGCAGCATGGTGAATAAAATTGCCAAAGGCCTGCAAAAAATCGGCGT
This sequence comes from Alphaproteobacteria bacterium, assembly GCA_041743265.1. GTDB lineage: Bacteria > Pseudomonadota > Alphaproteobacteria > Micavibrionales > UBA2020 > UBA2020. The sequence goes on from JBGTNC010000160.1 coordinate 13,235, forward strand.
GAAAAAGGGCATCAAAGTTGGCCTGTTTTTGCCCAATACGCCTTATTCCATTATGTTCTTTTTCGGTATTTTGAAAGCTGGCGGTACGGTTGTGAATTACAACCCGCTGTATGTAGACCGCGAATTGATCAGCCAGATTGATGACAGCAATACCGACATCATGATCACGGTCGACCTGAAAATGCTCTGCGATAAAATGAACCACGCGCTGCATTATTCGGCCTTAAAAAAAGTGATTATCTGCTCTTTCGCTGATGCCCTGCCGTTCCCTAAAAATTTGCTGTTTAAAATGTTCAAGGGCAAAGATCTGGCACCCGTCATCTGGGATGACCGCCACATCGACATGAAAGACATCGTGGATAATGACGGTAAGTATGAACAGCCCGTTGTTGATGTCGATGAAGATGTTGCAGTCTTGCAATATACCGGAGGCACCACAGGCGTGCCCAAGGGGGCGATGTTAACGCATGGCAATCTTTATGCGAATATGGAGCAAATCCTGACATGGGTCACCACGATCGAGCCGGGCAAGGAAAC
>JBGTNC010000161.1:0-8309 GCA_041743265.1 Alphaproteobacteria bacterium
AGGTTGCCCAGCATCATCTGTTTGCTGCCGCCCAGCATATCCGCCGCCAAAAATGAGCCAATGGCCGGAATAAAGACCAAGACGCTGCCTGCCAGAATACCCGGTATTGTCAGCGGCAGAATGACATGCCACAGGGTGCGGATTTTATTGGCGTATAAATCTTCTGCCGCTTCGATCAGGCGCCAGTCCATCCGCTCCAGTGTGGCGTAAATCGGCAAAATCATAAACGGCAGGTAGCTATAGACCAAGCCCAGCGTGACGGCAAATTCGTTATACAGCATTTGCAACGGCGCATCGATGATACCCGTTTTTTGTAACACGGTATTGGCAAGGCCATCGGTACGTAAAATCAAAATCCATGCATAGGTGCGGATGAGCAAATTGGTCCAGAAGGGAATGGTGATCAGCACAATCCACAAATCACGCTGTTTGGGCGGGCGTGTGGCCATATACCATGCTGTGGGAAAGCCGATAACAACGCAAAGAACGGTGGTGATCACGGCAAGTTTGACGGAACCTAGAATAATCTCCAGATACCCCGTATCAAAAACAGGCATACCGCGCAGATCGGGGACATATAAAAACCGTTTATAGCCTTCCAGCGAAAATTCCCAGATCACACCGCCATAAGGCGCCGCTTTCAAAAATGAATAGATGAGCCCAAGGCCCAGCGGCAGCACAAAAAACAGCCCCATAATAATAAAGAAAGGCAAAAGCAGTTTGTGCGGCCGAGGCAGTATCATACGCTGCACCGGATCAGACGGCCGGCGGGTACGCTGAAGGTTACTTCACTATCCACCGTCAGCGCGGGGGGCGTATGCGGGGCCAGAATAACCTGTTCCCCGCTGTTCAGGGTGACTTGAAAGCGTGTGGTGGCACCGTGATAGGTGATGTGTGTCAGGCGGCCATGGGCTTGCAGGTCGCCGTCTTTGTGCGTGCGGTTGTTCAGTTGTGCATCTTCGGGCCGAAATCCAACGTCTTGTGGTTCGGTCAGGCCAAAAATACCGCCGTTGACGAAATTGCAAATACCGATGAAATCGGCCACAAAGCGGTTGGCGGGATGATGGTAAATGTCTTGTGGTGTGCCCAATTGTGCAATGCGGCCCTTGTGCATCACGGCAATGCGGTCCGACATGGACAGGGCTTCGTCTTGGTCGTGTGTGACAAAAACAAACGTCACGCCGGTTTCACGTTGCAAGCGTTTGAGTTCAATCTGCATATCCTTGCGCAATTTATAATCAAGCGCGGACAGTGATTCATCCAGCAATAAAACGCGTGGGCGGTTCACGAGCGCACGGGCCAAGGCCACACGTTGCTGCTGCCCGCCAGAAAGTTCGCCGGGTTTGCGTGATCCCAATTGTTCCAGCCGGATTGTTTTCAAGACGTCGGTGACTGCCGTTGCAATTTCAGCTGCCGGACGGCCCAACATTTTCAGGCCGAAGCCAATGTTCTCGGCCACTGTCATGTGCGGGAACAAGGCGTAGTTTTGAAACACGGTGTTCACAGGGCGGCGGTTGGGCGGCAAATGCGTGATGTCATCGCCCGAGAGTAAAATGCGGCCTGTGCTGGTTTTTTCAAGTCCCGCAATCAGGCGGAGCAGCGTGGTTTTGCCGCAGCCGGAGGGGCCGAGCAGTGTGAAAAATTCATTCTCGCGGATGTTTAGCGACAGGTCGTCGACTGCCAGCACGGGAGCATCCGCGTGGGCGAAAGATTTGGTGACAGATTCGATGACAAGACAGTCGGACATAATGACCGAGCATATTACTTTCGCGGCCCTGCTTCAACGGGGGTTTCAGTGGGGCTTTCACCGGACGGTGGGCGTTATATGATAAATCTGCCAGCGGCCCTTTTCCCTACTCAAAGCGCTCATTGGGGAGGGGCTGGGTAGAAGGCGCTAAGACTGGGCTTCTTTTTTGGGCGTCTTTGTGTGAAAATTCCGCAAGATTTCAACAAAGGAGATATTTTATGCGCGGTTTTATGTTTTTGATGGCTGTTGTTTTGTGGCAAACGGGGGTTTCGGTTCCTCAATCCTTGGCTGACAATACATTGCCGCGCCGTACGATTTCTGTGGTCGGCGAAGCGGAAATCCGCGCCGTACCTGACCAAGTGCTGATCTCCATGACCGCCGAGAACCGCAATGCGAACCTGCTGGAAGCCAAAGCCGCCAATGATAAAGCCGTGGCAGGTTTCATGGCTTACGCGACGGATAAAATGCATGTGGAGAAAAAACACATCCAGACCGATTTTGTCAGTATCGAGCCGAAATACCGTGAATGCCGCTACGATGATGAAATGTCCGGCAAATGCAACCCGCTGGATATTGCCTATTATATCGTGCGCAAGGGCATTCAGGTGCGCCTGAATGATTTGGCGCAGTATGAAGCATTGGTGACGCAAGCCCTGTTATTGGGCGTCAGCCATATCGACAATATCCAGTTCCTGACAACCGAGCTGCGCCAGCACCGCGACAAGGCCCGCGCCTTGGCCGCCAAAGCTGCGCAGGAAAAAGCGAGCGCCATCGCCGCAACGCTCGGCATGAAGGTCACCAAGCCGGTCACCGTCAGCGACCATATCTATTCCGCATTTTATTGGTCTGGTAGCCAAGGGGCGCGGGGCCGTAACAGCATGATGCAAAACGTGGTGCAATCTGCCCCCGGTGGGGCTGGCGGCACGGCGGATTCCTTTGCGCTGGGGCAGGTGAATATCTCCGCCAATGTGCAGGCAACGTTTGAACTGGAATAATATTTCAGACAGACGATAGATGCTTTCAGGCTTCTGAAAATAGCAACGAAAAATTAATCAAATAAGGTGTATTCTCCTTGTTCGGGGCAGCTGTGCGCCTTATAATTTGATTACATAACTGAAATTTTTATCCAGAAACGAGGCATCTGCATGTCCAAGAAACCTGAAATCAATCCGCTTTTGAACCCGCCCAAGCTGCCGCATGATGCGCCGCCGCTGGATGCTGTGAAAGCCAGACATTATTTGCCTGCTCTGAAAGTCGGTATTGAAGAAGCCCGCGCGGAAATGGACGCCATTAAAAATAACAAAGCCCCCGCCACGTTTGAAAACACCATCGAAGCGCTGGAATTTTCCGGCAAAACAATGGGCCGTGTTCTAACCGTGTTTCACAACATTGCTTCCGCCAACAGCAGCGACAACCTGCGCGCGATTGACGAAGAAATGAACGTGACAGCCGTTAATTTCGGCAGCGAGAAAATGATGGATGCAGGTTTGTTCAAACGCGTGAAAGAAGTTTACGACGCGCGCGACAGCCTGAACCTGACCGGCGAGAAAAAAGTGTTGCTGGAAGAAACCTATAAGGCTTTTGTTCGCAGCGGTGCGCTTTTGAATGATGCAGAAAAACAGCGTCTGCGCGAAATCAAAGAAGCACTCAGCAAACTGTCCACCACCTACAAAAACAACGTTTTGAAATCGACCGAAGAATCCGTAAAAGTGGTCGATAGCGAAGCCGAGCTGAAAGGTGTGCCCAAGGATGAGATTGACGATTACCGCAAGGCCGCAGAAGAAGCCGGCTTGAAAGGGAAATTCCTCATCAAAATGTCCCCGCCACCGATTGCCATCATGACCCATGCCGAAAACCGTACGCTGCGCGAAGATATTTCACGCACTTTGGGCAATGTTGCATACAAAGGCAAATACGATAATACGAACGTGGCTATGCAAATTGCGAAAATGCGTTTTGAAGCTGCAAAAATCATGGGCTATAGCAGCCATGCCGAGTTTGTCTTGTCAGACCGTATGGCCAAAGACCCTAAAACCGTGCAGGACTTCCTTGATAAAAACCGCGCAGGCTATCGTCCGGCAGCGGAAGAATATATCCAGAAGGTCAAAGCCTATGCCGAAAAAACAGACGGCGTGAAAGACCTGAAGCCGTGGGATGTGGCGTATTATGGCCGCAAATTGAAAGAAGATACTTTCAACATCAACCTGCGCGAAGTGCAAGAGCATCTGGATCTTGAAAAAGTGCTGGATGGTATGCGTACCCACGCCGAAAAACTTTTCAACATCAAGATGACGGAAACAAAAGACAAATACCCCGTCTATCATGAAGATGTAAAAGTATATGAAGTCACCGACAACAAAACCGGCGAAATGGTCGGCCTGTTTTATGCGGATTATTATGCCCGCCCCGGCGCCAAACGTGGCGGTGCGTGGATGAGCACCTTCCGCGAGCGCGGCTTGGAAGATGGCGAGAACAAATTTTCCATCGTCACCAACGTGTGCAACTTCCGCAAACCAAGCGAAGATAACCCGACACTGCTGACGCTGGACCAGCTGCGTACCGTATTCCATGAATTTGGTCATGGCCTGCACGCGCTTTTGGCCAAAGGGGATTATCCGTCACTGACCGGTACAAACGTGAAGTGGGATTTTGTGGAGCTGCCATCGCAGTTACAAGAAAACTGGGCGAAAGAAAAAGAAGTACTGGATACTTTTGCCGAGCATTACACCAAAAAAACCATGCTGCCGGGCGATCTTATCCAAAAGATCAACGACCTCGAAAACTTCGATGCCGGTTATGCAGGTCTGCGCCAGACCTTCCTCGGTATGCTGGATATGAAGTGGCATGCGGGTGATCCGAACAAGATCAAGAGCGTGGAAGATCTGGAAGATAACCTGATCAAGGAAGCATGGCTGTTTGAACGCACCGCAGGGCCGATGTCCACCAGCTTTGGTCACATCTTCTCGGGCGGCTATTCTGCTGGCTATTACAGCTATAAATGGGCGGAAGTGCTCGAAGCTGATATGTTCGACGAATTCGTGCAAAAAGGTCTCTATGACCGCGAAACAGGTGATCGTCTGCGCGATACCATCTATTCGCAAGGCGGCACACGCGATCCGATGGATATCTTCAAAGATGCCAAAGGCCGCGCGCCCGATCCGAATGCGCTGTTCCGCCGCGAAGGTATTCAGCCGCCGGATAACGACAATAAAACACCAGACGTTAAAGCGCCTAAAAAAGCAGGCCCTTCAGGCCCCGCCCGTTAAGCGCGACGCTTGATATAAAAAAGCCGCCGATTATAAAACCGGCGGCTTTTTTAATGCGCGTTCTTTACGCCGCTTTTTTAGCGTAATTGTCGAGATTGTCGTAGAGGCGCTTTTTCTCGGTATCGTTCAAAAAACTTGCATCAATACTGTTGCGTGCGAGCTTGAGGATATGCGTGCGCTCCAACCCCAGTGCATCGGCCACAGCTGTGTAGTTCTCGTTCATGTAACCGCCGAAGTAAGCGGGGTCATCCGAATTCACAGTGGCTTTCAGGCCAAGATCCAGCATCTTTTTCAGCGGGTGCTGGTCAATGTCTTTAATGACGCAAAGTTTCAGATTGCTCAACGGGCAGACGGTCAGTGCCATACCTTCGGTGACCAAGCGGGAGACGAGCTTGTCATCTTCCAAAGACCTGTTGCCGTGGTCAATGCGGTTGACCTTCAACTGGTCTAGCGCTTCCCAAACGTATTCGGGTGGGCCTTCTTCGCCGGCATGGGCGACAATCAGGAAGCCAGCCTCGCGGGCCTTGGCAAAAACGCGGGTAAATTTGGATGGCGGATGGCCAACTTCGGAGCTATCCAGCCCAACGCCCAGAATTTTATCTTTGAAGGGCAGGGCTTCTTCCAGTGTTTTCAGCGCATCTTCTTCGCTCAGGTGACGCAAGAAGCACATGATGAGCTGTGAAGTCACGCCCAGCTTTTTGCGGCCATCTTCCAATGCATTGGTAATACCGTTCAAGACAGTGCTGAACGCAATGCCACGAGATGTATGGCCCTGCGGGTCAAAAAAGATTTCAACATGCTGTACGTTCTGCTGCGCGACGCGTTCCAGATAGGCCCATGTCAGGTCATAAAAATCTTGCGCGGTTTGCAAAACATTCATGCCTTGATAATAGATATCCAGAAAATCCTGTAGATTGCTGAAGTCATAAGCGGCACGCACTTCTTCCACAGATTTAAAGGGGATATTGATATTATTGCGCTGCGCCAGCGCGAACATCAATTCCGGCTCCAGGCTGCCTTCGATATGCAGGTGCAGCTCTACCTTGGGCAGGCCTTTGATGAATTGGGTGATGTCTGACATTGTTGGTCCTTTTCTTCATAATCCTAATTTTGCCGTGTCATGTTAGCACTCGGAGCATGCCCTGCAAAAGCCTGTAAATGATGCTCTTTTTTCTTGCCATATTTGCGCCGCAGCATGCATGGACAGGCAGGGGCAAAACGGTTATGATTTTTAATGTAAGCAATTGAAACAATGGAAAAAGCGTGAAGAACATTGTCACAGACAGCATCCGTTTTGTACTGAACGGAAAAGAAATTACGGTGGATGATGCGCCGCCGACAATGGCGCTTTTGCAGTATTTGCGCAGTGCCGCACATTTAACCGGCACCAAAGAAGGTTGCGCCGAGGGCGACTGTGGTGCCTGCACTGTGATGGTCGGGCAATTGCAAAATGGCACGGTTCAATACCGTAGTATCAATGCCTGTATCGCACTTCTGCCCACGCTGGATGGCCGGCAGATTGTGACGGTGGAGCATTTAAAAACAATTGCGGGCGGTAAGCTGCACCCCGTGCAAGAGGCCATGGTCTCTTGCCATGCTTCTCAATGCGGGTTTTGCACACCGGGTTTTGTCATGGCGCTGGCCAACCTGATGCACAATAACGGCCATGCTACCGATGTAGATATTCAAGATGCCATTGCGGGTAACCTGTGCCGTTGTACAGGCTATCGTCCCATCATGGATGCCGCGCGCAAGGCCAATGCCGAGCCGCGTGTTGAAATACCATCCGATCCTGTCGTCTTGAAAAAACTACAACGCCAGAAAATTTTTGCCTATGAAGCCAAGGGTGGAAAATTTTTCTCCCCCGTAAGCGTGGATGAAATGGCAAATCTGCTGGCTGAATATCCGGATGCCACTTTGTTGGCGGGTGGTACAGATGTAGGTCTCTGGGTCACCAAATTCCACATGGATTTACCTGTGATTATCTACACGGGCAATGTGGCGGGCCTGCAAGGCATAACAGAAGATGCCGAAGGTTTGCACATTGGTGCCGCGGTGAGCTATGCGGATGCCTTCGCTGCCCTTGCTAAAACAGGTGCCGGGATGGAAGATTTGTTGCGCCGTTTAGGCTCTGCCCATATCCGCAATGCAGGCACGTTGGGTGGAAATATTGCGAACGGTTCCCCCATTGGGGACGGGATGCCGCCGTTGATCGCGCTGCAAACACGTATTGTGCTGCGCTCTGCCACGGGCACGCGCACACTGGCACTGGAAGATTATTTTCTGGCTTATAAAAAGCAGGATAAAAAGCCCGGCGAGTTTTTGGAAAGCGTGATTATCCCCCAACCCCGCACGGATACGCTTTTTTCGACCTATAAAATTTCCAAACGGTTTGATCAGGATATTTCTGCCGTCTGCGCTGGTTTTGCGCTGGATATGGCAGGCGATAGAATTACAGCCGCACGTTTGGCCTATGGCGGCATGGCGGCAACGCCAAAGCGCGCCACGGCTGCCGAAAAAGCCTTGATCGGCAAAACATGGACGCAAGAAAATGTATCGGCTGCCATGCAAGCGATTGATGAAGATTTCAAACCGCTGAGCGATATGCGCGCATCATCCGATTACCGCCAGACGGTTGCCAAAAACCTGCTGCAACGGTTTTTTGTCGAAACCACCACGCCAGATGCCGAAACACAGGTGTATCGCTATGCCGAATAAACCCGTTCACAAGATTGACGGCGGCATGGGCGCGGCCAAGGCACATGACAGCGCACATTTGCATGTGGCGGGGGAGGCTATTTATACCGATGACCTGCCGGAAGCGCAAGGCTGCCTCCATGCCTATATGCTGCAAAGCCCGCATGCGCACGCACGGATTAAAAGTATAGATATATCCGGCTGCTGCTTGCCGGGTGTACATGCCGTGATGACAGCCAAAGACATTCCCGGCAAAAACGAAGTTGCCCCCGTGTTTGACGGCGATCCGGTTTTTGCCGAAGAATTTGTGCAATACGCGGGGCAATCCGTTCTGGCGGTTGCTGCTGAAAGCATGGAGATTGCGCGCAAAGCTGCGCACAAAGCAGTTGTGGAATACGAAGAACTGCCCGCCATTTTAACCGTGCAAGATGCCATCAAGGCTGAAAAATTTGTTGGCCAGACATATAAAATGCAATCCGGTGATAGTGCGAAAGCATTAAGGTCCGCTAAAAATCGTTTGCAGGGCGTACTGGATATTGGCGGCCAAGACCATTTTTATCTGGAAGGCCAGATAGCCATGGCCACCCCGCAAGAAAATG
>JBGTNC010000162.1:0-3851 GCA_041743265.1 Alphaproteobacteria bacterium
GCGCCGGCGTTCAATCCTTCGATACGGTGGTAGACGGCGTCACGCGCCGTTAACAAAAGGCAAGGTGTTAAATCCCCTCGATCTCGCATTCCTTTTAACATTTCCAGTCCCGAAGCGCCGGGCAGGTTAATGTCCAATACCAAAAGGTCATAAGGCTGTGCGCGAAGGGCAGCTTCAGCATCTTCCGCATTGGTCAGCCAGTCGGCGGCAAAGGCGGTGCGCAGGCCGGCTAGCGTGGCCTTGCCGAGCATATCATCATCTTCTACCAATAAAACGCGCATTCCATTTTCCTTGATAAAAAGCGGGGCGTTCGCTATCACCCCCGAACACCCCGATTATAGAGGAAAAAACAGTTAGGCTCTATCAGTTATAATCTTTATCCAGTGTGGGCATTTTGGCTTTTTTGCGTGCTTCTGCTAATGCGGCACGAATTTCTTGACGGCGACCTTCATCGGCCAGTGTACGATCGGGACGATCTGGTGCTGCTAGTGCTTTTTCCAAAACAGGCACGGCTTCCTTGAAACGATCTTGTTGCAACAGAAAATCACCATAGAAGTAATTGGGGTCGATACCCTGGGCATTCATTATCAATGCAGTCTTCAGGTACTTTTCTGCCTTTTCCTTGTCGCCGAAAGCAATCGGCCAGCCCGGTACCTGATAGTAAAGTGAGCCAAGGGAGGTATATGCCGAACCATCCAGAGCTTTGGGGTTTAGTGCAATAGATTTCTCTAATTGAACCTTGGCTTCTTTTACCTTCGGCAATGCGGAGAGACCTTTAATGAAACCGGCTTCCGTTGATAAGATAATAGCATACCAGATTTTGGCTTCGGGACGATCAGGAGAAGAGGCCACAAGGGCAGCGGCTTCTTTTTCGAGCTTTTCTATGGATTTGATCTTTTTGTCCTTATCTGTGTATTTGTATTTGATTTCCGCCCAACGGGTTTGCAGGTCGGTAATTTTTAGCATGACGGTATCCGTCTGTTCCTGCGTCACAACCAAACTAGGTTGCGAGGCATCCGTGGGCACAACCATTTCTGCATGGGCGGGTAGAGTGAGAGCGAGAATGGCAAGCGCGGTGATTGAAAATATTTTCATGGCTTTATGACTTTCTTTTTTTGTGTTGTGGTTTTTGTGTTGATTTAAAATTTTCTCGCCGATCTCGCGGTTTTTTTTCAAGCCGCCGTCGACGGCTTTGGGAAACAGGGCATTTAAAACGGCAAAAAAACGCTCCGGCCAGCCAATCCGCATATCATTCGTATCGTTTTCAATGGCCTTGGCGATTTTATGCGCAACGTATTCAGCGCTGTCGTAACGCACGCCTGTTTGTTTGTTCAGCAGGTCTTTAAGGTCTTTATTCGCGGCTGTTTTTACAGCGCGCGGCGTGATGTGCGTCACGGTAATGTCTGTTCCCGCCAGCTCTCGCCGCAGAGCATCGGAAAACCCCTTCAGGCCTGCTTTGGCAGCAACATATCCTGTTAAATGGGGTAAGGGGATTAATGCAGTCATGGAACCGACATTGACGATTTTTCCACTGCCGCGCACTTTCATGCCGGGCAGAACGGCCTGCGTCAAACGCATTGGGACGGTCAGATTAACACGGATAATATCTTCCATATCCTGATCCTCGCAATGCGCGAAAACGTTATAACCGGCAAGGTTGATAAGAATGTCCGGCGGCGTTGTAAGAAGCTTTGCACAGAGCGCGGAAATATCACCGGACAGATCACCGTGTGCGCTGCGGCTATGAACTTCTACTTCTGCGCCCGCAGTCTGCAAACGCTGGACGAGTGGCACGCCAATGCCACCCGTACCACCGGTAATATATATTTTCTTTCCCTTAAGCTGCATTTTTCTGCACTTTTTTATGCGGGATTGCTGACAGTACCTGCGCAAAGAGACGGAAGGTGTTATTGGCAACCTCAATAATCGCGTCCTGATCGGCTGGATCATCAATTTTGTTTACGAGCGTTTCAAAGAATTTTAGGTGCTCAATATCCAAAGCGCCATGGGAATAAAGATAGGTAAAAGCGGTTTTTGGTAGTTGCAATCCGGTCATGATCGCATCTGCACCGATGTTGGCAATTTGTGTTGATGTGCTTTCCAACATAAAAACCATACCGAGAAAGCCAACCGGGTTTTTGCGGGCGATGTAATCGTAGTTATAGGAAACCAGAACCTGTGTTTCCAAATTCGGCGTGGCATGGCGGGCGGCTTCTTTATCACCACCTGCACTGGCGACGTCGTTCAAGATCCATTCTTCATGGCCTTTTTCTTCTTCGATATATTCCGCAATCGCGTCGTGGAGCCATTTTTTTTCATCCGGTAAGCGCACGCCCATGGCCATCATGAAACGTACGGTATGTTTTACGTGGTGGTAGGCCTCGGTCAGGTAAGCGATATAAGTATCGCGACTGATATCGCCCTTCAGTCCGTCAACTAACTGGGGCACGGTATATAGTTCCTGGCGTGCAGAGACGGTTTCGTTTTGCAGTCTTTCATAAAAGTTCATCGTAGTTACTCCTTCAAAAAATGTTTCAATATGTTTTCTCGTTTGATACGGCCGTTGCCGGTTAAAAAGCCGTTTTCGGCTGTCAAGGCGGGGATTTCACGGATGTTTTTGACTTGCGCATAGGGAGGTAGTTTTTCATTTGCGTTAGCAATCGCAGTCGCAATGTCGGCATCTTGCTGGGTGGGTACGATCAGGGCGCCAAGGCTTTCCGCGCCTTCGCCAAAAACAATGGCGTGGCGGATGTCTGGTTGCGCTAGCAAAGTGCTTTCTACCCATTCAGGCGAAATATTGCGCCCGTAACCGGTAATAATTAGGTTCTTCCGGCGGCCTTGCAGTGTGATAAAACCTTCGTCGTCAATCGCCCCTAGATCTCCTGTTGAAAAGAGGCGCGTTTCGCGCGGTGCATCGCCGAGGTAGCCAAGGAAACAGGCATTTTCGACAATGATTTCATCATTTTTGATACTCACATGCATGTGGGGCAGGATTTTGCCCGCGCTACCGCTCTTCGTACGGCACGGTGTATTGAGTGACACGACAGAGCCACATTCACTCAAGCCGTAACCTTCATAGACTGGCAATCCTGCGGCTTGCGCCAGTGCCAGCATTTCAGGATCTACTTTCGCGCCGCCGACAGCGGCAAAGGTCAGTGTTCTAGGTGTTTTTCCAGTTTGGTGTATGGCCATCATCAATCCGCGCAATAATTCCGGTACCAGAATGACGGAGGTCACTTCATGTGCGATCATGATGTCCAGCAAAAGACCGAAATCGGGTCTGAACGGGTCAGAAAAACCGATGGCCGCGAGCGGCGGAACGTAAATAGTGGCGCCTGTCATGAGTGCTGTATAAACACCGGCAACATTTTCTAGTAATACGGCCAGCGGCAGTACACAGAGATGCTTGCCGACATGATGCGATCCTAAAAAATCGGCAATGCTTTTTGCCACTTTTTCCAACCCGCTTTGGGGTAGACAAACGCCCTTCGGCGTGCCGGTGGAGCCAGACGTGTAGGTGATTTTATCTGTGCCCTCGGGCAATGTAACACCTTCAGCCGCAAAACCTGTGGGGACAAGTGATTGCCCCAGCGTAATGTGCGTCACACCTGCGGATTTCAGAACGGCGGCGCGCTGTGATTGGATAAAAAACGGAGGCAGTGGAATAACCGGAATATTCAGCGACAGCGCGGCTAGGTCATATAAAATCCACTCAATGCTATTATCGCCAGCAATGGCCAAACGGCGGCATTCAGTATCTTTGAGCTTTTGGGAAATTTCCTCGATTTTCGAGTTCATCTCGCCGTAGGTAACATTGCGGACGCCATCTGTCAGCGCGATGTGTGCAGGAA
>JBGTNC010000163.1:0-3808 GCA_041743265.1 Alphaproteobacteria bacterium
CGTGTTTCATCGCTTCTGTTGCTGCGACGTGTTGTTGTGTCTTCATCACGAGAGGCGAGGCTGCGCGGATCTCCACGTTGGCTGTCCGCTGCAGGTGCTTCACGTTTTTCAATACGGTTCTCACCCCCGCGCGGCTCTTGCACAGGTGTGGTCTGCTGTTGATAGCTATAGGCTTGATAGCCGCCTGTACCGACGGAATTGACCATCTTCTACACTCCTCCGCTTACGCACGCGAAACAAAGGTTATTCTCACTACACTGTTCCATTGTAGGGCATGAGCGGTTAAGGAATTGTTAACGCTCAGGACAAGGGGGGTGACTTTAAGTCATGTGGGAGAATCTGGTGCGGTGCAAGATAGTTCTTGAACTGAAAACAGAACTTGCGGAGCCGAGCGCAAGAGATTGATAAATAAAGATTCTTCTTTTGTTCAGGGTTTTTTAACATAATTTGCGTAAAATTTTAGATAGGTGGTTTAAGTAAAACCGAAGGCACTGCGTGTGGGAGGAACACGGCTTGTTCGGACATTAAAAACAATCAGGGAATAAAACAGGATGGATTTGACATCCAGAGACATATTCAGGGGAGTGAATATTTTGGATCCTAAGGAATTACTTTCCTGTGCACAGGATACGTCCGAGGCTGGGCGTCGCAAACTTGCGAAGGCTGTTTCGACTTTCTTTGATGAAAAGGATTTGAACGAAACAGAGCAAAGCCTTGCCAGCGAAATCCTGCTCAATCTTATTCGTCAGGCGGAAGTTGACTTGCGTGAGGCATTGGCCGAGCGTCTTTCCGTACAAGCGAATATTCCTCCAGAAGTTATCGTGTATCTTGCCAACGATCAAATTGACGTGGCACGTAATGTGTTGATGCATAGCCCTGTGTTGAATGATGTAGACCTTGTTTATATCATTTCGTCCAAGGGGGAAGATCATTCGCGTATGATTGCCAAGCGCGAGAGTTTAAGCCCGATGGTGGCAGATCGCCTGATTGATACAGGTGATACCGATACCATGTTGAATTTGATTGATAACCAGCGTGCCCATTTGCAAAAAGGGTCGATGAAAAAGCTGGTGAAAGCATCCTTGCGCTCGGAAGAGCTGCAAGCACCTTTGCTGCGCCGTCCAGAAGTAGATACAGACATTGCCATTGATCTTTATATGGTTGTGTCGCAAGTGCTGCGTCGGGAGATTGGTGACCGCTTTGTCATTCCGCACCATGTGATTGAACAGTCGATTGATAATCTGATCCATGAATTGAGTAACGAGGCCAGGGGCCTGCGCGATGCAACGCCTGAAATGATCACGCTCGCCAAACGGTTTCAGGAACGCAATGATATTACGGCTGATCTGATGATCCGGACCTTGCGTCGCGGGCAGGTGGGTTTCTTTGTGGCTTTGTTTTCGGAGCGCACAGAACTTGATACAGACCATATCGTGAAGTTGATCCAGAAAGATGGTGGTAAGCCTTTTGTGGTTGCGTGCCGCTATATTGGCATGATGAAATCTGAATTTGCGTCGATCTTCTTGCTCAGCCGTGGTATTCGAACCGGCGATAAAATTGTAGATCAACGTGAACTGGCCATGGCATTGAAAAATTTTGATGCTATTCGTGACTTTGACGTTCAGCGGATCATGAAAAGCTGGTTGAAAAACCCTGAACTGATTTAATATCTTCGCAAGTTATGCACATACTGTAAAAAAACACCTTTCTTTCCGGAAAGGTGTTTTTTTTACTATAGGAAACGTTCAGGTTTAGCCAACAGCCGCAGCGGTATTTTCTGCGCGCAAGGATTTTGCGCGGTTGTGTAGAGCCTGTACGCCGGGCAGGGTTTTGCCTTCCAGCCATTCCAAAAAGGCACCGCCTGCAGTGGAGACATAGGTCATCTGATCTTCTGTGCCTGCATGCGCAAGGGCCGCAACTGTATCACCGCCACCCGCCACGCTGATAATTTGTTGGGATTGGGTCAGTTTGGCGACGACCTGTGCAAGCTGCACGGTGGCGCGATCAAAGGGTGGTGTTTCAAAGGCACCTACAGGGCCGTTCCACAAAACCGTGCGTGCCTTGTTGAGCGTTGTTTCTATCAATGCGACGCTTTCGGGGCCGATATCCAGCATCATCTCGTTATCCTGAATGGTATCGACTGTACGAATTTCGGTGGGTGGGTTGGCTTTGAATTCTTTTGCAACCACAGCATCCACGGGCAGCAAGATTGTGCAATTATGTTCCTTGGCAGTGGCCATGATTGCGCGCGCCTGATCTTTCATTTCGCGTTCGCACAAAGATTTTCCAACAGGGTTTTCCTGCGCGGCCAGAAAAGTATTTGCCATGCCGCCACCCAGTACAAGCACGTCTATTTTTTTGACCAGATTGTTGAGCAAGTCCAGCTTGGTTGAAATTTTGGCGCCACCAACAATGGCGGTCACGGGGTGCTGCGGGTTTTCCAGCGCTTTTTCGAGTGCATCCAGTTCCGCTTCCATCAAGCGGCCGGCATAGGCAGGTAAGAGGTTTGCCAGGCCATGTGTTGTTGCATGGGCACGATGCGCACAAGAAAAGGCATCGTTCACATAGAGATCGCCAAGCCGCGCAATTTCGGCGGCGAAGGCGGGGTCATCTTTTTCTTCTTCGGGATAAAAACGTACGTTTTCCAGTAGTAGCATATCGCCATTTTTCATTTTGCCAATCGCTTCCTCTGCGACAAGGCCGATACAGTCTTCGGCGAAGGCAACGGGTTGTCCGGCGGCTTGTGCAAGGCTTTCGCTAATCGGTAACAGGCTAAGGGCCGGGTCTTTGCCACGTGGGCGGCCAAAGTGGGAAAGGATAACGATGCGCGCCCCTTTTTCCGCAAGTTCCTTCAGCGTGGGCGCTAGCCTTGTAATGCGAGTTTTATCTGTGACCTGTCCATCTTGCATCGGCACATTCAAGTCTGCGCGCAGCAGAACGATTTTGCCTTTTGCGGAAATATCATCCAGTGTCAGAAACTTTTTCATTACACATCCCATATATATAGAAAAACAACATGCGTATCATGGCTTGCAGCACGCGTATGCGCAAGTCTTAAATGATGAAGGGCTGGTTGTCTGATATATCAGGGGATAGGGGAGTTACTCATTTCCGTGAATTCGATCTGCTCGGGATGATCTGCACGGATCGTGTATCCGCCTTTGTGATCTTCAACCCATCCACGGACGCGGATTTTACGGCCGACCTGATCTCTGAGCAGAAAAACATCGTATTGTTTTTCTTTGCTAAAGCGCGCAAAGCGATAAAGTATTTTTTCGTCGATTGCCAGCGTCAAACCCTTACGGCTATTGGTGCTGATGTTGACAAACATAAATCCGTCATGCGTTTGTGTACTGCGGATCAAGCCTTCAAAAATCTGGAAGCTGTTGAGCGTGTCTTTGATGGTGTCGTTATTTTTGACTTTATACTTAGGGTCTGCCCAGAAACCCAGATCCTGCACACGGGCAAGATCTTCGTATTTGTAAAGCCTGCGGACGAGGTCGCGGCTGGTTTGTGTACTTGTGGCCCAGGCGAGACCTTTTGAAATAATGTCTGATTGAACCCAAGTGCCATCTTCCATCAACATCTGGCACAGAACGATGTCGTTTTCATCTTTGCGCTTTCCCGCATCATCGCCAAGGATATAAACGCCGACTTTTTTGTTCAGGAGCGTTTTCTCCAGATAATCCATCAGGTCAATGCGGTAACTGACCGGCATACGGATGTTATCCAGTTTAAAAAGCTCGATATCGCCACCGCTATCAACGCGGACGGTATCCGGTTTCAAAATTTCGGTGACAATGCCGGT
>JBGTNC010000164.1:0-1941 GCA_041743265.1 Alphaproteobacteria bacterium
CAGGCGTGGGCGCAGGTGGCAGTTTAAAATTTGATAATCCGGAGACAGGGTTCGAAAGCACACTGGCGCGTGAAACGACACTGCGCGACCATTTGGTCGATCAAATCCAGTTGGAATTCGACAATGCCGGTGACCGTGCGATTGCAACCGTGCTGATCGATTATCTGGATGAAGCCGGATATATCCGTGCTGATTTACCTGCACTGGCCGATCGCCTTGGCTGTACGCTCGCGCGCGTAGAAGAAGCGTTGGATACCATGCAGCGACTAGACCCCCCCGGTTTGTTTGCAAGAAATTTGAGCGAATGTCTGGCGCTGCAATTGCGTGAGCGCAACCGGCTAGATCCCGCCATGCAAAAACTCTTGCAAAACCTGGAGCTTTTGGGCAGTCATGACTTAAAAAAACTCCGCGCCGTCTGCGATGTGGATGAAGAAGATCTGAAAGATATGATCACGGAAATCAAAACGCTGGACCCGAAACCGGGGCAAGCCTTTGAACATTTCGTGGCACAAACCGTCATCCCCGATGTGCTGATGCGGCCCTTGCCGAAATCACGCGGCGGCGGCTGGGCGGTAGAGCTGAACAGCGATACCCTGCCCCGCGTGTTGGTGAACCGCAGCTATTACGCCGAGATCACAAAAAACGAGATGGGCCAGAAAGATAAAGAATATCTGACCGCGCAAATGAATACCGCGAACTGGCTGGTCAAAGCGCTCGACCAGCGCGCGGAAACTATTTTGAAAACCGCGACAGATATTATTGTGCAACAAGAAGCCTTCTTTATTTACGGTGTTGAATATTTAAAACCGCTGGTGCTGAAAGATGTGGCCACCGCCATCGGCATGCACGAAAGCACCATCAGTCGTGTGACCACGGGCAAATATATCGGCACCCCGCGCGGCGTATTCGAGCTGAAATACTTTTTCACAAGCGGCGTATCCTCCACAGATGGCGGGGCGACCTGGTCGTCGGAAGCCATCAAAGCGCGCATCAAAACGCTCACGGACGCAGAATCACCTGATACGATTTTGTCCGACGATGATCTGGTCACAGCCCTCAATAGCGACGGTATCGACATTGCCAGACGCACCGTTGCCAAATATCGTGAGGCTATGAAAATCCCGTCTTCCGTCCAACGGCGCCGCCAAAAAAGAATAAGTGATTGAATTAACTAAATAAATTCAATATCGTCCCTTCCTTAACCTTGACTTTACCAATGCGCGCCTATAATTAAATTATGGCTTTAAATCCCATCCGGCATTAAGTTCTCCATCCGGATCCGTTTTGCAACTTTAGCAAGGTTTTCAAGAATGCAACTAACAGTCAAAGGCAAGCACCTCGATGTGGGGGATGCACTGCGCGAACATGTGCAGACCAATCTGACGCATACCACGGAAAAATATTTCCGCGACTCTGTTGAGGCGACGGTGACGTTTACCAAAGAAAAAAACCACCGCTACAAGGCCGACATTTCGGTCCATGTGGGCCGTGGCATGGTTCTGGCAGCGACATACGAAGCGGATGATCCGTATCCGGCATTCGATGTTGCCTCCCAGCGCATTGCAAAACGCCTGTCACGCTACAAAGAAAAAGTGCGCGACCATCACCGCCATGAAGATAAGGCAGAAATGCTGAACGCGGCCTATACAACCTTTCAGGCAAACGAAGACGAGCCTGAAGGCGGTTTGGAGCCGGCCATTATTGCGGAACTGCAAACGCAGGTCCCTACACTGGCCGTCAGCGATGCGGTGATGCGCCTTGAGCTTGGTGACATGCCTGCACTGTTGTTTAAAAACCCGGCACATGGCGGCTATAACATGGTCTATCGCCGTAAAGACGGCAATATCGGCTGGGTCGACCCCGACGGCGCGAAAAAAGCGTAAGACGGAAAGCGATTAGTTATCGACAGAAAAATATAAAACCCCCTGCTCAACAAGAGGG
>JBGTNC010000165.1:0-6405 GCA_041743265.1 Alphaproteobacteria bacterium
GTCGAAAATAAACTGGCCCGCCGCCAGAACAGGCCCTGTGGTGCGCTGACCTAAATGTACCAGTATGGCAAACCCGCCCGTGGCGTCTTTTTCGGCGGGTAACTGCAGCGCTTGCGCCTGCCCGCGCCAATCCTGCGCCAACACCCGTATACTGCGCACCGGATTGGTGTAATGCACGCTACGCCCTGCGTTTTCACCACTTTTCATGGAGTGCATTTCGGCGGCTGCGAACCGCACGTAAGAAATTGTTGTGCCCGAGGTTGTGATAGCGGGCAGCCGCACGGTATAACCGTTTTCTGTTTCAACAATCTGTATGGGTGCGATTTTTCCTTTCTGCTCCGCCAGGGTTGCAGCAAGGCGGCTGGTATCTGTGCCCACAATACTGCTGCGCCCGTTGACAATCAGTTCTGGCGTAAAAACCCGCGCGCGATTGGCGGATTGCGCGTAATCATGCTGGCGGTCAGTGCAGACTTCTTGCGAAAAACTATCCTTCCAATGCAAATGATCCCAATACGTGACATGGCAGCCGAGCGCGATCACGTTTTCCTGCGTAGCCAATTGTGCCAGAATTTTGTCTGCCGGTGGACAGGAAGAACAGCTCTGGCTGGTATAAAGCTCCAGCACCACAGGGGCAGATACAACAGGTAAATCAGCCTGCGCAAACCGGCCCTGCATCAAAAACATAACCGCCACAGAGACCAGAAAAGCAATTGAGAGCGCGAACCACATATTTTTCATGCCTATTTCCTATTCTGGGGCTTACGCCGCTTGCTCCACGCGAGATAATAACCCGTGGTTGATCCAGCGCGAAAACCATTCCATCAATTTTTCCGCAGCCGCGGCATCATCGGCCATGGCAGCCTCCAACGCCTCTGCCACATTCAACCCGCCAAAAAGACCGCTCAGCAGCACATACTCTTCTTCCAGCAGTGGCAAGCGCATCACTTCATCTTCGTGCCGATATACGGCGACGAAGCAAGGCTGCGTTTCGAGCGGGTCTACGTTGTCTTGCATCACGCCGGAATAATAACTATTCACATCCTGCGCGAAAGCCCGCAAAACAAGCGCTTTGCGCGGATGAAAAACAACGCTTGCTAGCATGTCTTCTGTCATCTCCGCCAGATCACGCGGGGACAGTACAGGCGTTTCGGTCATATCTGCGACACCCAGAATATCAAATTCCAACTGCGCCAGCTCATGCGCTGCAGTATCATTGCTCTGCCGCGCCACAAAGGCCGGAAAAGTTTCAGCATAACGCGCGATGTTAAAGTGCAAGGAGGGGGTGGCCTCGATATAGGCATCCACCAGCTTTGCAAAGCCTTCGCGCCCCAAATAACTGCGGAGCGCTGGGAAATCATCGTACATCAAATCAAACAGGCGATAGCGATAGCCGTTGATATAAACACCCAGTTGCGCATCTGCTGGAAAATCACGCTTATCTGGCACCTGTACGGCGGCGGGCAATTTATCCGCAGCACCCGACAGAATGGCCTGCTGCAACCCCGCCAGTAAATCGTTATACGTCATGTCTTGTTGATTATCCTGTGTGGCTGTTCTTTTCATAGGCCCGTCAAACTGCGGCAAGTCGAAAATATCTTCGGGGGATGCCGCCCATTGTCTGGCCTTGGCAAGCTCTGCCGCCACCACAGGAAAGTCCGGAATTTTATCATCCCATTCCACCATGGTGCTGGTGGGGCCTTTTTTATTCAGCACATATTTATATAACCGCCAGACATCATCGACCACAGGGCCGTCATGCGTATCTACAATATGCGTGCCCTGATGGCTGTGCCCCGCCAGATGAATTTGCGCAACATGCTGCAATGGCAAAGCATCGATATAGGTTTTCGGATCCCATTTGTGGTTAAAGCAACTGACGTAAATGTTATTTACATCCAAAAGCAAGCCACAGCCCGATTGTTCTGCCATACGCGCAATAAATTCCCACTCCGGCATAGACGACGCGGAAAATTCAAGATAGGTGGACGGGTTTTCCAACACCAGCGGGCGACTCAGCACATCTTGCACGGTTTTGATCCGCGCGACGATATGTGCCAGCGCCTGTTCTGTATAGGGTACTGGCAACAGGTCATGCGTATTTTTATGCGCGATGCCCGTCCAGCATAAGTGATCGGACACCCAAGCAGGCTGCACCCAATCGGCCAGTGCTTTTAATTTTTTTAGGTAATCTTGCCGCAGCGGATCAACCGTGCCGATAGAAAGCGACACCCCGTGCATCACGACCGGATAATCTGCCAGAATCTTTTCCAACATCCGACGCGGGCGGCCATCTGTATCCATGTAGTTTTCGGAAATAATTTCAAACCAATCCACAAGCGGCCCGTTTGCAGACACGCTATGATTAAAAATATGATCGTAATGTTTGGGCCGCAGGCCCAAGCCAAAACCCAGATGGGGAAATTTTTCCGACGGGTGTGTCATGACAAACCTTTATCAAAAAACTTCATGCGCGCGGGGATGACAGCACAATACTGTCACCCCGCACCCATAAACCGGATTAACGGTTGTATTCGCTCTTGCAGCTTGCAGTCGCTTTACAGCTGTTTGCTGTTTTACAGCTATTGGTCGCCTTGCAGCTGGCTTTGGCTTTGCAAGAAGCGGCTTCTTTTTTCGCGTTGCAGCCGCTTGCGCTGCAATTGTTGTGCGCGCTGCTACCTTGTGTGGAACAGGCAGACAAGGTGCCCATAGCCAAAAGGCCAGACAGGGCGGCAGCCACCAAACGGCGGGACGGTTTTTTTGCAACAGCTTGTGCTTGTGTCATTTTAAGTATCCTTTGTTGTGAGACGTCAAAATATGCCTGAGCGGCATATAAGGGATATACGCTGTAGCCCTGCAAATAGTTACATTCTGTTTGAATCTTTCAACATGCCGGCCAGAATCATTACATTATAACAATGCTGTTTTTGGTTCGTTTTCAGAAAGATTAACGCGATATTAACCAATATTTCAAAAAAATCATTATTTATCAATATCTTGCAGACACCGATTTTCCACTTTTCGGGCCCGTTTTCGGATATAATTTTCTTGTGAGCACTCCACAGACCGAAAGGAGATATCATGAAACGGACTGACAAGACTGCACACAACGACCAGACCCAAAAACCGCAGGCACCTGCCGCGAAAAAAACCGCGCCACTGACTTTTGCCGGTTTAATGGGAAGCCCCAAAGCAGCATCCAAATTTGTAAAACCCGCGCTGACTGTGAAACAAAAGCGCGAGCAGGAAATGCTGGGACATAGCCACGCAGAAATGAAAAGCCAGGAACAAGCACTACTTACCTTGAGCCAGCTGAGCATTTTTGATGCAGCACAGGAATCGATGTTTTTTCAACGTATGGCACAAATGATGCACAAAATTGGCCATGTGCGCTTGCCACATTTACGTGCAAGTTTCCAAGCACGCAGCAGCCGCATTCTGGGCCGCCAACAACCCAAGATCAGCAACCGCGTCATGGAACGCAAAAAAGGCAAGCCCGCCTACATCTTGCGTCGCTTCCAACCGCAAATGCCTTTTTAAGGTAAAAATTTTAGGATGGTTTAAAACCGCCGGCCGCGCGTTTCCGATGAGGAGCAGCGGCCGGTTTTTTATCGTCCTGCGGCGACAGAAAATCAACCGCTTCGGCGAATGATTTTTTAACAACAGCGCGATCCGGCAGCGTCTGCCCCGCCATTTCACGTCCGTGCCAATTTTGGGCGGGCACATAAATCGCTGCCATACCGCTTTCCAGCGCAGGCACTATGTCAGATGCCAAACTATCGCCAATCATGGTGGCATCTTTTGCGACAACGCCTGTATGCGCCAGCACTGTTTTATAGGCTTCGACATTTTTGGCGCTGACGATAAATGTGTTTTCAAACAAATCACGAAACGGCAAAGCATCAATGCGCGGTGTCTGTACGCTTTCATCCCCGACTGTGACAAGATACAGCGTATGGGTGCGGGCGAGTTTTTCCAGCGCTTCAGGCACGCCGTCTTTCACGGTGGCGGTACGTGTGTAAACACTCTCCGCCATATCGCGGACTTGTTTCAATTCTGCAGCTTGCGCATCTGGTACGTAATGGCGCAGCGTGTCTTCAAAAGCATGCGGCAACATTTCACGACCATAGCCGTAAGTATCAAACAGGGCCACTTCGCGTTTACGCACAGTTTGCAAAACCTCATCCTGTTCAAACGGGCCGAGGGTGTAAATAAAGGCGATCAGCGCCGTATGCGCATCTTCATACAGATTTTGCGTTTCGATCAGGGTGTTATCCATGTCGATAAATACGGCTTTCGCTGCTGGTGCTTTTGCTGATCGTTTTGTCATACTGTTTTATAGCAAATTATACGGAAAAGTCTAGATGCGGTGGCGCTTGACAGCACTGCTTTGTTTTCATATTATTTTACCGACCCGCTGACATGATTCCAGCGCGCAGAAATATCTGTATTCAACTGATTTTAAAGAAGATTACCCCATGTCATGGCACCGTCACCGCGGCAGTAAACCAGTGCCCCCGGCCCCTGCAAAGAACCTGATCGTGCTGGCGATTTCCAGCGGGGATAAAAAACACCTGCAGTATTTGCTGGCCCGTGGCGGCGACATCAACGCACCGCATGGCGATACCTGCCCGCTGGTTTTCGCAACACAGCGCGGCGATCTGGATATTGTTGTTTCTCTGCTGGATCATCAAGCCGCCATCGACACACCCGACAGCAAGGGGCGCACAGCCCTGATGATTGCAGCCACCGGTGACCGTCTGGAAATTCTGGAGACGTTGATTGCGCGTGGCGCAGATATTCATCGCGGGGACCAGCATGGCAATACAGCCCTGATGCATGCTGTACTCAACAAAAACCATGCCGCTGTTGAAAAAATTATTCAAGCTGGCGCCGATGCGCAGCAACGTAACCGCTATGGCGACAGCGCAGATCAGATGATGACGCGGCCAGAATATACAGGCATGAAATCAACCGTGGCGGCAGCCTTTCAAAATAAAGCCGCGCAGGAAAAACAGACCAGTACACAACTGGCCGAAAAAATTCATGTATTGAAACCGCTGCGCCTGCGCCCGCGCAACTAAGAAGCGACGTAATAAACGCCCCATATCACAGGCATAAAAAAGACCCCAAAGGGGCCAGTATTAGCGGGATTGGCGGCGTGTAACGCTATCGCCCATTGCACCTGCAGGCATATCGCCGTTTGTTGCAATGCCATTGCCGTTTGCAGCCGCATCACCAAACAGACCATTGCGGCAGGCTTGCCATGCACGGAAAGTCATTACCTCATGCTCATCCCCGAAATGCAGCGATTGCATTTCCAGCCACACAGTCAGGTACGGGTTTGTTGGTGATGAATCATATTGATAAATCGGATACAGACCGGAGAGCTTTACTTCCTGCAAAAATGGCAGCTGTTCTTCAATACAGTTTTTGACTGTTTCGATATGCGCCATTGTCTGCACTGCATCGGCATCTGCTTCCATGACAAAGGCCACCAAGCGATGCACAGCCGCAGCCCCCTCTTGCGCCAGCATCATGCCGGTCGTCAGCGTCAGTAATTCATTGAGATGAAATTTTTTGATTGTTTGCGACACATCTGCGGCAAGGGGTGCGGTCTCTTGCGCGTCTTGTGTTTCGAGATTATCCACTTCGATCTCATCGTATGAATCATAAGTCATGGCACACCTGCTCTTGCTGTTCTTATGTTTTAAATATCGGAAACGGTCTTCAGAATCGACCGAAAAAATTCTTTAAAGTGAAGTTATTCTCTGCTTGCTTTTGCATTATGTCAAGGGATTTGGTGCGGTGCAGTAGTACCTTGCACAGGATATAGCTGCGTCACAAGCACAAATGGGCCTGTACGCTCTTCATTGTCTGCAAATCAGTCAGAAATTACGGTTTGAAATTGCCGAATTTGCCATCTGGCTTTGCACCCGGGCGGGGCACAATTTTGCTGCGCGATGGTTTATCGATCGGAATAACATCTGCCGTGTGAGATTGGTTATCGTTGCGCGCGCGCATCAATTCCGGATTCAGCGGCAATTGCTTGCTGTACTGGCCACCGCCAACGATCAAACGCTGCACAACAGGGCTGTCGCGATCTTCTTTTTCTGCAAGACGATCCAACAATGTCCAGCCACGCGAGTCGGTCAGATCAGGGTTGGCACCCAGATCCAAAAGACGATCAATCATATTGATATCTTTTTTAGCAATGGCGATGTGCAGGGCGGAGCGACCTTTGGCATCCAGCAAATCTGGGTCAGCGCCTTTGGACAGCAGATATTCGGCAAATTCGGCGCGGCCATGGCTGGCAGCGTAATGCAGCAAGGTACGGCCATGTTCATCTGTCGCGTTTGGTTCTGCACCGTGAATAAGCATCAGGCGGCCAGCAGCTTCAACGCTGTC
>JBGTNC010000166.1:0-4675 GCA_041743265.1 Alphaproteobacteria bacterium
CTCTATTGGCGATATCCATCGCGCTAACAGTCAACGTATCTTCAGGGAGGGCTGTGAGCGGATCAATATAGGAATTGGATGTGTCGCAATCGCCTTTCTTGGCGTGATACAGGCCCATTACAGCCATTGCCCTATATCGGGCATCTTCTGATTCCAGGAGTGCTTTAATGTCATTGTAGTATTGCGGCTCATCAATTTCTAAAACGAAATTGAGTGCGTCAAATAAATAGCGCTCTCTATACTCTTGCCCTAGTCTATAGGCCTTGTATGCGGCTAAGGACTTATCGATCAGCTGGTTCAGCTTTTCAGATTTCTTCTCGGCGGGGAATTTTTAGAAGGTTCAGTGAAAGATATTTTATTGCCAAGGCTATCTACCAGTTGCTGATTGGGGCCTTGCGCAAAGGCCTTGCTTTGAGAAATTTTTATTTCTTCTTTTTTGGCAGCCAGTTGTTCAAGCCTTTTAAGCGAGTTATTGGATAAGCCATCTAATACTGCAGCAGGGTCCAGCTCTTTTATCTCTTTGATGTACTGGGCCTCTACGCTGCCGGCTGCGGCGCGAGAAGTTTCTGCCCAGTCTTTCATTTTCGCTGCATTTTGCATGCGTGTGCTATTTACGCTCATAAAAAGGGCCGCAAAAATAAGAAGAACTGTAAGGGTGAAGCGGGGAAAAAATCCCAAGCGCTTTCCGCGTAGCCGTATCAACAACGGCTGCAGTAAGGGGAAATATAGTAGAGCGAGTAAGAGGGAGGCAATTTGAGAGCCGAGTGCGTACGCCTTCACAAAAAAGATGTAAGTATTGAGCGTAAAAAAAAGAAAAAGTAACCAGAATAGAGCCGTTATAAGTAGGGGTGTTTTGCTGTTGTTATTCTCTTCCGTGGTATTCACGCTATCCCTCCATGTTTATTTCAAAGGCTCTCTTCCCTTGACGTGTGACACGTTTCGTTTTTGTGTAACAGGTTCGTGTTACAGTCAGAAAGAAGAAGCCGCCCTGTATCCGTGGCGGTTCTTATAGAATCAATATTTTAAAGGATAGATGGCTGGGGTGCTAGGGATCGAACCTAGGAATGGCGGTACCAAAAACCGCTGCCTTACCGCTTGGCTACACCCCAACTGGGTCGCGTGACATTGCCGCGCACGTTCGCGCTGCAAAGCCACAGCACCTTATATAAAAAAAACTTTTTATGCAAGTGGTCTGGCGGGGTTTGTTTTTTGGAGGGGCTTTGGGGTGGGTAGATAAAAAGGAATAGTATAATCAGAGCTTTAAAACGTTTACATAAAGCATCCGTGGGTTGTGGCCTGTGCGGTAAGGCGCGCGACGTGTGGAATCTGTGCGCGGAATGGGGGCAAGGCTTGGCTTTTTGCACGACAAAAGCTGTGACGGGTCGGGAGAATCTGTTATTTTTTGTCCACAGCTTGATTTATGTCCATCATCCCGTTTGCAACCGGCCCACCGGAAGCTTGCGGTTTCGTGCAAGGGTACCATGACTGATCCGCGTCAACCGTCTGATACAGCCTCTTCCCGCCACGGCGAGCAAACGCCGTTGACGCAGCAAGAGCGTGTGTATTTCGAAATGTTCCGCGCGATTGAATTGCTGGGCCGCAAGCTGGAGCGTAGCGAAGCCGTGCGCGAAGATTTATCGCGCCGTCTCTCTGACATTGAATCCAGTGCCGCGCGTGATGAAGAAACGGGTAAGCTGTATCTGCCTGCCAAGATCGAGCCGCAAGGGGCCGATGCTTCTGCTTCGGGCTTTGCACGCCGGTTAACACTAGGTGCAGCCTTCGGCGGTTTGGCCTTGGGCGTGATTGCGCTGGGCATGGTTTTGTCACAGCAAATGCCGCAGCATCCTTTGTCGCCCAAGCAGATGGCAGCCTTGAATGCACTGGCAGATGTACCGTCCTATAAATTTAAAGCAGATGGCCCTACGGGCTGGCAGCCTGTATCCACGGTTTCGCTGGCAGATGCAGCGCTGCCGACACCGTTGCCGACACCGCCCGTTGCCACAGCCCTGCTGAACATGAAAAGCCCTTCCGCCACCTTTTCGGATGGCGCGCTGAATGAAGATACAACTTTTCCATTGGCAGCCGCGCTCGATGATATACAGCCAGATGACGGCACAATGCCAAAAATGGCGGAATTTGTTGAGCTTGAAGAGGCTCCTGCGTTTGAAGCTGTAGAATCGCCAGCTGCCGTATTATTGGCAGAAGCGCCATCATTGCCTTTGCCGCCTGCAGATATTGACGCGCCTTTGCTTGTGGGGCCGGAATCTTCCGTGCCTGTGCAAACGGTTGTAGAAGCACCGATTGATATAAAGCCACAAGTGGCAGTTGTTGCAGAAAAACCTGCGGCGGCACCTGCAACTGTATCGTTACAAAAACGCCCGCCGCGTGATGCCCATCTGCCGCCTTTGTTTAGCGCGATGGAAGACCGCGCCTATGAAGGTGTGCCCGAAGCACAACATGATCTGGCCACGCTATATGCGGGTGGCCAGCGTGTGGAGCGCGATTATGCCCGTGCGGCCTATTGGTTTCAGCAAGCAGCAGATCATGGTATTGCCAATGCTTGGTATAATCTGGGCGTGATGAGCCAGCAGGGCGTGGGCTTGCCCAAAAGCGATACGAAGGCTTTTGGCTATTACAAAGCAGCAGCACATCTTGGCCATCCGGAAGCCATGTATAATCTGGGCCTTGCGTACATCGAGGCACGCGGCACGGCGCGTGATAATTTGCGCGGTGTATCTTATTTCAAACGTGCGGCCAATGCGGGTTTGATGCAGGCTGCCTATAACCTTGGCGTTTTGTATGAAGGCGGCACGGTTATTCCCGATGCGGATGTTAAGGCTGCGTTGGATTGGTATCGTGTGGCCGCTGCCGAAGGCCATCTGGCATCAGAAAAAGCCATTGCACGGTTGGAGCGTTTGCAGCAGCAAAAGGGCGCGTTGTCGCAGGCCGATAGAGTGGCGCCTGCGGGTGCGGCCAACCTGCACTGATTATCTTTTTTTGTCGAAATTTATTCGCGCAATAATCCGGCGGTGGTGATCCACCAGCCCGGGTGTATTTGTTTGAGTTTGTTGACGGCAGCTGCCGCCGCTGCTGCATTTTCGTAGATACCAAAACATGTGGCGCCGCTACCGGATAACCGTGCGATATGGCAGCCCGTGGTTTCGCGCAATGATTGCAGGGCGGGGCGAATTTCTGGGCTGACGCGCACGGCGGCTTCGGTTAAGTCATTGCGGTAAATTTTTAAATCTGCAATCCATTCATGCATAGATTTACGCCGGCCCATGAACTGGATGGGCGGGCTGAAGTTGCGCTGGTATTGTTTGAACACTTCCGGTGTCGGCGTTGGTGTTGGGGGTGTGACCAGTACCAAATTCATATCCGGCATATCTGTCAGGCGCATCATTTTCTCGCCAATGCCCTCGGCCCAGACGGGTTTGCGCATTAAACAGGCGGGCACATCGGCGCCAATCGTTGCAGCCAGTTTTTGCATGCGCCCTTGTTCTTCGGGTAGGCCCCATAGTTGCGCGAGGCCTTTGAGTGTGGTGGCGGCATCAGATGATCCACCGCCCATACCAGATGCGACGGGCAGATTTTTCTCCAGCCGTATTTCTGCCGCGGCGGGCACTTTATATTCCGCTGCCAATGCTTGCGCAGCTTTATAGACCAGATTGTCCTTGGGCGCTGCGACATCACCCGCATAGGGGCCTTCGATGTCAATAAACAGGCTGTCGTGCCGTGTGAAGGTCAAGCGGTCACCCACAGTCACAAAAACCATCACGCTTTGCAAAAGGTGATAGCCATCGGCACGTCGTCCCAGAATGTGCAGGAACAAATTGATTTTGGCAGGCGCCAGCAGAGTGAAGGTTCTAGGGGACATGGGGTGTTTCTATCTCGTTCGTTGTTGCCACTTGGCAGTGGCCTTGTACGCAAGCGGCTGTTGCCATTGTTTGCGGCGGTATCATGGGGCAGGCGGTGCGTGTCGGGTCTGTCTTATACCAGTCCTGTACATATTTGTGTTGCGTATCTTTAACGGCAGCAAGGCCTTCGCAGGGAATCATCACAAGGGCGCAATCAAGATCTGTTGTGCAAGCGCCGAAGGCGGGCAGGGTTAAATCCGGCGCGTCACTGACGGGCGCTTCATGCACTGGCGTCAGCCAGAACAGCAAAGCCATCACGGCAAAGGCTGCAAAAAAAAGCATGAACATACGCATGAGAGTCTTCCAACAAGCAGGATCGGTGAAATTATCCTGTTATAACGGATTTCAAGAGATAGGAAAAGATATTGCGAAGGATATTAAAGTGCCGCTTCGGTGCGGACAACCACCGTGGCGGGGGCTTCGATACCACGTTGCAGCTTTTTCTGGATGTCGGCGCGGAAATTGGCGTCTTTGCTCAGCTCATGCGCGCGTTTCCATTTAAAGCGGGCTTCTGCCTGGCGGCCTGTTTGCCAGTACGCATCACCCAGATGGTCAAGGATGTTTGAATCATCGGGTACTTGCGCGACAGATTTTTCCAACCATTGTGCCGCTTCGTCAAAATGTCCATTGCGGTACAAAACCCAACCATAGCTGTCGAGGATATAGCCATCGTTCGGGCGCAGGGCAACCGCACGGCGGATATAATCCATGGCTTTATCAAGGTTGACGCCTTTGTCGGCCCAGCTATAGCCGATGTA